>ONAG01000088.1 GCA_900315745.1 uncultured Prevotellaceae bacterium | reverse complement strand
GGTTCACCGCCCCTACAGCGACCTCGCGGCGCAATGCCAGCGACTCACCATCCACGGCAACAGCATCACAGAGGCATCGTGCGAGGACTGGGGAGCCACTGCCATCTCATGCGGGTATGTCAGGGAGGTTACCATAAGCAACAACAACGTGAGGGACGTGAACTACTCAGGCATCTGTGTGGGATGGGGATGGACCCCTCTATACACCGGCATGGAGGACAACCACATCGTCGGAAATACTGTTGTGAACTATGCCCGTCAGCTCTACGACACAGGAGGCATATACACGCTCTCAAACCAGCCGAACTCATCCATAGAAGACAACGAAATAGGAAAACCTTTCCCGGCACCTTACGCCACCAACGACAGGGGATTCACCATCTACCTCGATGCGGAGACCGATGGTTTCACGCTGAAAGGCAACCGATGTGAGGGTAAAGGAATAAGAAAAGAGGAAATTGGCTACAACAACCCGGGGCCAAACATGAAATACGAATAGAAAAGAACACCTGCAATACAATGAAACAAACCAACTACCACCTCTTCGACTTCATGGACTTCGACCCTGCGATGCAACGTCAGGAAGTGCTGTGGAAAGCCTATGCTCCAACACATGTCGAAGAACATGACGGCGACATACTCATCACCCTGCCATTCCAGAGACAAAAGCACCAAGAGGACATGGCGCCCGACACCGACACGCCGCAAGAAGAGCATACCCTCGTGCTGAGAGCATACACCAACAACATCCTCAGGGTATTCATCACCCAGACTAACGACGAGATGACCGACGCCGATGACATGCTGACGATGCAAGTTGAAAAGCTGCCGCTCCACTTGTTAGGCGATGACATACTTACCGAGGACGGCATCAGGCGCGCCACCATCGACACCGCCATACCGCCACTCGACCATTGGAGCGACCTGTTGCCACCTCCACAACCAGCACCATCCATCACGTTCTTTCCAGATGGTGACAACACGAAACCCATAGCACTCAGCGACGACCATTTCTCCCCCCCGAGATACGACGCCCTGCCCTTGGGGTATGTTGAGACACAAAACGGAAAGGAAAGAGCCACCATCAGTCTCAAATGCCAACCCGACGAATGCTTCGTGGGCACAGGAGAGAGGTTCCGCAAGATGGACCTCTCAGGTCAGACATTCCAACTGAAGAACCAAGACGGACAAGGAGTGAACAACCGCCGGTGCTACAAGAACATACCATTCTACATGTCGAGCAGGATGTATGGAGCGTTCTTCCACACCAGCGACTATTGCAAGCTGTCACTCGCCGACCACTCCACCCGTTCCGTTCAATTCCTCTGCGACCACGCCACCATCGACGTGTTCCTCATCGGTGGAAAGACGATGGAAGAGATACTCCGCAGTAACCGCATGTTGACAGGCTTCCCCGCCATGCCCCCACTGTGGTCGTTCGGCATCTGGATGAGCCGCATGACATATTTCTCTGCCGACGAGGTGGAAGCCATCTGCGAGAGGCTTCGCAGCGAGCACTATCCATGCGATGTCATACACCTTGACACAGGCTGGTTTCGCACCGACTGGCTTTGCGAATGGAAATTCAACCCCGAGCGCTTCCCCGCCCCCAAGGCGTTCATTCACCGTCTGGCAGAGAAAGGTTTCAAGGTGTCGCTATGGCAACTGCCCTACGTCGCCAAGGGAGCAGAGCAACTGGAGGAAGCCAAGGAAAACAATTACATAAGCAGGCTGTTGAAAGAACAAGTTAGCGATGGCAGCAACTTCTCTGCCCTCGACTACGCCGGCACCATCGACTTCACCTATCCAAGAGCCACGGCATGGTACAAGTCGCTGCTTCACGAACTGCTTGAAATGGGAGTGAAGTGCATAAAGACCGATTTTGGAGAGAACATACACATGGAAGCCGAATACCACGGCATGGCACCCGAGAGACTCAACAACCTATATGCCCTGCTTTATCAAAGAGCCGCCTACGAAGAGACAAAAGATACCACCGGCGACGGCATAATATGGGCGCGGGCTGCATGGGCTGGATGTCAGCGTTACCCCCTGCACTGGGGTGGCGACAGCGCAAGCACATGGGACGGCATGGCGGGTTCGCTAAAGGGTGGACTCCACCTCGGACTTAGCGGTTTCGCTTTCTGGAGCCATGACGTGCCAGGGTTCCACTCCCTGCCCAACTTCATGAACTCACCCATAGACGAGAAGGTGTATGTGCGGTGGACGCAGTTTGGTGTCTTCACCTCTCACATGCGCTATCACGGCACCAGCAAGCGCGAGCCCTGGCACTATCCCGCCATAGCCCCGATAGTGAAACGGTGGTGGCAATTACGCTACAAGCTGCTGCCATATATCGTGGAGCAGAGCGAAAAAGCCTGCCAGGGAGGCATGCCTTTGCTCCAGGCGCTGTTGTTGCGGCATCCCCACGACAGGCAATGCTGGCACATCGACGACGAATACTATTTCGGAGAAGACTTCTTGGTATGTCCGATAATGAACGAGGCCGACAAGCGCGACATCTATCTGCCCGAAGGACGATGGATAAATTTCTTCACAGGTGAAGAGCTCGAAGGGAGCCGCTGGCACTACGGCATGGAAAGCCCATTGGAACTGATGCCCGTCTTCGTGCGTCCGGGCACCACCATCCCCATCTACCCTGACAATATAGACAGCACCGACGAGATGGACCTGAGCAAGTTCGTCTGTTGGTCAATCAATGACAACCCCAAAGGATACAAGCTATGAACACCCATTACATGCAAAGTCTCGACTGGCTGATACTCGCCACCTATTTCGTCATCCTCCTTGCCATAGGCATCTGGGCAAGCATGAAGCGCAAGAAAGACAGCAACCTGTTCTTGGCAGAACGTTCGTTGCGGTGGCATCACATAGGATTCTCGATGTGGGGCACCAACGTAGGACCATCGATGCTCATTGCCAGTGCCAGTGCCGGCTTCACCACCGGCATCGTCTCAGGCAATTACGCATGGTACGCATTTGTCTTCATCGCCCTGTTGGCATTTGTCTTCGCCCCACGCTATTTAGGAGCCAACATCAGCACGCTGCCGGAATTCATGGGACTGCGTTTTGGACAATCCACCCGCAACATCCTTGCGTGGTACACCATCGTCACCATCATCATCTCCTGGCTTGCCCTCACCCTCTTTGCCGGTGGCATACTCATCCGCCAGGTGTTCGACATCCCCATGTGGCTGTCGGCGCTCATCCTGCTCATTATCTCCGCCTTTTTCACGATGATGGGAGGACTGAAAGCCGTGGCATACACCAACGTATATCAGATGTTGCTGTTGATAATAGTTTCCGCCACCCTCACCATCGTAGGGCTTCACCATGTTGGCGGTGTCGGTGCATTGGTCTCCAAGGTGCCGAGTGACTACTGGGTGCTCTTCAAGCCCAACAGCGACGAAGCCTTCCCGTGGCTTCCCATCGTTCTTGGCTATCCCATCATGGGAGTGTGGTTCTGGTGTACCGACCAGTCGATGGTGCAGCCCGTACTTGCCGCCCGCGACTTGCGTGAGGGACAGTTGGGAACGAATTTCACGGGGTGGCTGAAGATACTCGACGTGCCACTCTACATCCTTCCTGGTGTCATCTGCTTCGCCCTCTACCCCACCCTTTCCAATCCTGACGAGGCATATCTCACCATGGTGGAGAACCTGTTTCCTGTAGGCATGGTGGGCCTGGTGTTTGCCGTACTGACAGCCTGTCTTGTTTCCACCATCGGTTCGGCGCTGAATGCGTTGAGCACCGTATTCACCATGGACATCTATGTGAAGAAATTCAAGCCCGACGCCACCCAGCAGCACATCAACCATGTGGGTCGCATCGTGACACTTGTGGGTGCCGTCATAGCCATAGTGCTCACAGTTGCCATCGACAGCATCAAAGGTCTCAACCTTTTCAATGTGTTCCAGTCTGTATTGGGATTCATTGCCCCGCCCATGACCGCCGTATTCCTACTTGGCGTGTTCTGGCGGCGCACCACCACCTTGGCAGCCAACGTGGCGCTGACGGCGGGCACGGCATTTTGCCTGATAGTCGGCATCCTCTATCTATGGGGACCCAAGAGCGACCTGTGGCCCCACTTCATGATGCTGTCGTTCTTGCTATTTGTCATCCTTGCGGTGATGATGGTCATAGTCTCCATAGCCGACAAGAATGGGCAGCGCAACGAGATACCTCAGCCCCTTCACGTACGCCGTTCCCGATTTGTCATTGCCTTATGGGCATGTCTCGCTCTGGTAATGGTGGGGTTGTATGTTTTCTTCAATTGATGGTATGTATAATTCAAGTATTTAGATGACACTCACTATGGCAAAAAGAAATGAAAATCCAGCACCTTTCATGGCAGTACATCCAGGGATGATGATTAAGCCAGAACTTGTTGAACGTGGTATCAGTCAAAAAGAATTCGCCAAGATGCTTGGAACTCAGCCTTCGCATCTGAGTGAAGTGCTCAATGGCAAACGCACCCTCAGCACAGAATTAGCTGTGAAAATAGAGAATGCGATAGGACTGCCAGCTAAGATTCTGCTGTCAGCACAGACGCAGTATGAATTGGAATCAGCTAATAGCAATGCCGCCATAGAGGACAATCAGCATGAAACAGTTTCAGTAACTATTCCTGTTAGCGACCACAATCTACTACAAGAACTTGTGCGCAAATTCGGATGGGCTTGTGTGATTTGATTATAAAGGCGAGAAAAACAGTTTTTTCAAAAACTTTCGCTTAGTATCAACCAATTACACAACAAACCTTTCGACCTGTCTTTTCCAGTCAGGCCGAAAGGTTTCTTTATGTGATGCGATGTTATAGGTCGCGGGTGAGCATCAGACGATAATCTACGGGCGACATGCCGATGACATCGTTGATGCGGCGCTGCAATGTCCTGACATTTGCGAATCCAGCCTCTTCGGCGATGGTGGCAATGGTATATTGCGGACGCTCGCGCAGCAAACGCAATGCAGTCAGCACACGTAGGTTGTCGATGAAGGCATCTGCTGTACGGTGGATGGTCTGGTGCCTGAACAAGGCGGCGAGCCTCGCTTGGCTCACGCCAAGCATCTCAGCCAAGTCGGCAGCATTGAAATCCGGCTTCAGATGAGGAAGTTCCTTCTCCACCTTCAACTCTATCAGTGCCATCAGCTGACCATCATCCATCAAGTCGGCGTTCCTCTGTCGCTGGATGTTTCCATCGAGCAGTTCCTTGGCAACCTGCACCCTGCGACGCATCTCCACGTCACACTCAAGGCGCTCCGACAAGTCGAGGTTACGGCTCACGAGACGCACCATCTCACTCTTCAGTCTATCCACCTCCTCACGCAATGCTGCGTTTTCTTCTTGCAGTTTCTTTATTTCTTTCTCTGTCATATTTTAAGGTATTAAGTTTGTGTTCAAAATTACCATGATTAGGATTGCATCACCGGCAGACAACCTTCTTGCCGTCCACCACATAGACACCATGCCCTGGGGTGCGCACGCGCTGGCCATTCAAGTTATAGACAGCCTTGTCGGACCTGCCATTGACCGATGACTCCATTTTTTCTTCTTTTAGTCCATCAGGGTCATAGGCACCTGGCACGATTTTGTAGAAGCCACAGCCGTGAGCAGGAATGGTGGGAGCGAAGTCGCTGTTCTTGAAGGAGCCCATCACTTCTCCACTCCAAATATCCGTAACGGTGCATACCTGTCCTTCGTCGAACCCCACGTCGGTGAGCGACACAGGTATGTTGACATCATGAGCCTGCGGGTCGGTGGTGAACACAAGGAACTCCACACTTGCGCCATTGCGGCCTTTGACAGCGTCATCGATGCCACAGAACGACTTGAAAGCCACCCATTCCCTATCCTCTGGCAGGTCATAGCGTATGATGCAGTCGGAATTGGTACCTATGCCATTGTCGTAGGTCACCCCATTCACCTTCAGCGGATGACCGTCAAGTTCCTTGTTTATCTTGTAACCCCATGTGGCAAGCAGCACATTTTCGGGCAGCGTGGTGAGCTGCAGTTCGTTGCCGTCCTTGTCCACCACCCTCGGGTTTATCCAGTCGCCATGGTCATAGTCCTTTCCGTCACCGGCATCAGCCATAACGAGATACACTTGGTGAGCTCCATTGATATCTACGTTCATCTCCACGCCTTCCGTTTGCAATTTGAACGATACTATGCCGCTATTTGCCAAGGCATTTGCAGAGTTGCAGGCTGTTCGCTCTGTCGGGTCGCCTGCGAACACCATGAACTTGATGGAACTGGTGGCGCCATTCTGCAATCGTCCTGTGTCGTCGATGCCGCAGAATCCAGAGAATTTGACAGCATTTTGCGGCAGCTTGAACAGCACCATGGCATTGGCGTCGGTGGCGAAACCTGTGGAGTAAGCCACACCATTCACTTTCATTGAACCATTGTTATAGACGTTGCGGTTCCATCTCACCACGTTGTAGTACGAGTTGGTGTAAGTGCGCAGGACATCATTTTGTGTCAGCGCATATTGAGTGCCGTCGGCAAGCGTTACCGTAGGATTTATCCAGTCGCCATGGTCATAATCATATCCGTTACCAGAATCATCCACCACCTATGCAAGTTGTGTGGTGCCTTCCGGCAGATCTACCACCACATCCTGTCCGAAGCCATCGGTAAGCAAAGAAATGGTCTCGGTGGAGAAGAGAGCCTCGTTGAAGCGTAGCCAGTTGCCAGAGCCATTGAGATTGAACACAGCGGCATAGCGTGCCTCACTGGCAGGATCGCGAGCCGTCCACATGGCAGTTGAGCGGTCGTTGGACACCTGTTTGTTTTCCACGCTGTGCTGGTTCACGTATATCATGTCATCGTTGGTGATGAGCAAGTCGGTCCATTCGTCGTTGTATGTGAAGTCACCAGAGAAGAAGAGAGGCGACTTGAATATTCCCCACAGTGTCATCATGGTGCGTTGCTCGTCGTGCGAGAACTTGGTCCATCTGCCCTTGCCACCGAATGAAGAGTTGCTCAGTTCCAGTTGTCCCAACGGCAACATGTCGCAGTCGGGATAATTGCCTTCCTGTCGATAGGAGTTCCAGTTTGCGCAAAGTTCAAACTCCTTCTGCATGTCGCTCCACGAGTCCCAGAAGTCGTCCATCATGCGCCACATGTTTGCCTTTGCCTGACAGTCTTCCGCCTTTGCCAATGGTGTAGCTCCAGGACTCATGCTGAACACGATGTCGCGTCCACATTGGTCTATCGCCTTGCGTATCATGTCCACCTCGCCGTCATGATATGGGCGGCTGAGGTCATCCACTTTCAGGAAGTCGATTCCCCATTCCGCATACAAGTCGAGAATGGAGTTATAGTACTCCTGTGCCCCTGGTTTGGTGCAGTCGATGCTGTAGTTGTCGTTCAACCAAGTGCAGAGTGTGTCGGTCTTGTATATCTGGTCGCAGGTGTAGTTAGTTCCCTTGATGGGACTTTTGGCATTTACCGCCACTTTCGGCACGCCTCTCATGATGTGTATGCCCCATTTCAGTCCCATTTCATGCAGTTTGTCGCCTAAAGCCTTGAAACCCTTGTTTTCGCCATCCACCATTACGGATGGGAATCTGGAAGCGTCGGGAAGGTATCTGCCGTATGCGTCATATGTATATTTAGGATTTGTCTGGTTATACCATCTTCCTTTGTCGTCGGTGTACCATCTGATGTCGATAATTACATATTCCCAACCGTGTGACAGCAGTTTGTCGCGCATGTATTCCGCATTCTGCACCACTTGTTTTTCGGTCACTGCCGATGCATAGCAGTCCCATGAGTTCCATCCCATCGGAGGTGTCGGCGCCCAGGCTCTGAAAATTCCGTCAGCAAGAGCGGGCGTCATCATTGTGCTTATTAGTAAAAAAGCAAGTAATAGTTTTGTTTTCATATAATTAGTTAGTTTTTGGTTTTTCGGCATAGGGTTTTCATTGACTGCAAAATTAGCATTTTTTCCATAAAAGACATAATTGCACTTTCTTTTTTTTGACTTTTTTTCTCAAAAAGACAAAGAAAGAGGTGGGGTGCCAAAAAGAAATAACTTGAAAACAAAACTTACAGATTATAAGGAAAGAAAACGGCCTGAAAGGCCAGCAGCTGTCAGCCCAGGGTAATCGCCCTGGGTATAAGGCAGAGTATCAACATCGCCCTGAAAGGGCAAAAGCATTGAACATCAATACTTTTGCCCTTTCAGGGCGATAGTTGTTGCAAAACATAAAAACCCAGGGTGTTGCCCTTGGCTATGTGCTTATTGGCATTTCAGGCCGTCATGATGACTGCAAATTGTAAATAACGGTAGTGCAAATCTTCATTTTGACACACCCTCCTATGTGCTTATTCGCCTTTCAGGCCGTATTTGCCAACTTGCGCATTTTATATTACCAACCAAGGAACTTGAATAATTCACCCAATTTTCAGTCAAGGAACTGGTAGCCTATTCCACAAAAAAGAATAAAAACATGCCACATAACGACAAATAGTTTGGACTACCAAAGGTTTTTCGAGGAAAAATATATAACTTTGTAACTTATAAAGAACTATCTCGAAAAACGAAAAAACATAATCCAAACATAGGATTTATCAAACGACCATAAAATACTCCTCCTTCATTTTAAGGATGGATTAGTACATACGGAAAACAATGATTAACATACGAAAACTTGAAGCCGAACTATGGGAATCGGCAGACCTTTTAAGACAAGGAAGCAAACTGACAAGCAGCCAATATTGCATGCCCGTGCTTGCCCTGCTGTTCCTGCGCTATGCCTATAGCAGATATAAGATGGTTGAGGCTGAGATATTGCAAAATCGCCCCAGTCGTGGAGGACGTGTAATGCCCGTAGAGCCCAGCGACTTCGCGGCCAAGAGCGCATTATACCTTCCCAAAGAAGCACAGTTCGACTATTTGGTGAATTTGCCAGACAACATCGTGACAGCAGGACTGAAAACCAAGGACGGGCAAGACATCAACTCGTTGGGCGAGGCCGTAAACAATGCCATGCAACTGGTGGAAGACCAGAGCGAACAACTGACGGGTGTACTGCCCAAGACATACACCATGTTTGCCGACGACCTCCTGCGCGAATTGCTTCGCATCTTCAACAACAAGACCATCGACGAGGTGGGTGGCGACATCATCGGGCGAATCTATGAATACTTCCTCTCCAAGTTTGCAAAAGCGGTAGCCTCAGACGATGGCGTGTTCTTCACGCCAAAGTCGTTAGTAAAAATGCTTGTAAATGTACTGGAACCCACGCAGGGTGTGATGCTCGACCCAGCCTGCGGCAGCGGCGGCATGTTCGTGCAGACAGGCGACTTCGTGAATCAGGCAGGACTAAATGCCAACACCAACATGACTTTCTATGGTCAGGAGAAGGTGGAATACAACGCCCAACTCTGTCTGATGAACATGGCGGTGCACGGCTTGAACGGGCGAATCATCTCCGGCGACGAAGCCAACTCCTTCTATCACGATGCTCACAACCTCGCCGGCAAGTGCGACTATGTGATGGCAAATCCACCGTTCAATGTCGATAAGGTAAAAGCCGAGTCAGCTTCTGCCGCTGGCCGTTTGCCTTTCGGTCTTCCTGGTGTGAATGCCAAGACCAAGGAGATAGGCAACGCCAACTATCTTTGGATAAGCTATTTCTACGCCTATCTGAATGACCACGGACGTGCGGGGTTCGTCATGGCAAGTTCGGCAACAGACAGCGCCAACAAAGACCGCGACATCCGTGAAAAATTAGTGCGCACGGGCGATGTGGATGTAATGGTCAGCGTGGGCAACAACTTCTTCTACACGCTCTCCCTACCCTGCTCCCTGTGGTTCTTCGACCGCAACAAGCATGACGACATCCGTGACAAGGTGCTGTTCATTGATGCCCGCAATTACTACACCGTGGTTGACCGCACCCTCAATGAGTGGACGGAGTGGCAGCTTCTCAACCTGCAAGCCATCGTACATCTCTATCGTGGAGAGAAAGAGAAATATCAGCAGTTGCTCTCCGATTATAAGGCAGTTCTTGGCGACACAACGGTATCATCAGCCCAGGAGGCTCTCGACAAGCAAAAAGCCACAGCCAAGGAAGCCATAGCCAATGCCCAGCGCAAAGACAAGAAACGCATCGAAGCAGAGCAGAATGCACTGATTGCCGACTTGGAAGACACACTTGAAACCGCCCGTCAGCACGAATGGCTCACGGAGAAGTTTGGCGAGGAGGGAGTATATCAAGACGTGCTCGGCCTCTGCAAGATAGCAACCATTCAGGAGATAGAGGAAAAGAACTATTCCCTGACTCCCGGTGCCTACGTTGGCGTAGCCGAGCAGGAAGACGATGGTGTGGATTTCCATGAGCGCATGAACGAGATTCATGCAGAGTTGGCACAACTGAATAGCGAGGCAAATGTGCTGATGGAAGAGATACAAAAAGCATGGGAGGGGCTGAAATGAGTAAACTTTTAAGTATAAACAAAGAATATGCAGAATGGCTGAAGTCCCTCAGCCAGCGTTTTCGCCAGAGCCAAATTAAGGCTGCTGTGAAGGTAAATAGTGAATTGCTGAAATTTTACTGGTCTTTGGGGCAAGACATTGTCGAGCGCGATTTTGAGAATACTTATGGTTCTGAATTCTTCAAGAACCTTAGTATCGACTTAAAGGAAGAGTTCCCTGATACCAAAGGGTTCTCACCTACGAATCTTGGCTATATCAAGAGATTTTATATACTTTACTCCAATGCTGCAAAAATCTACCCTCAACTTGAGGGTAATTTCCCACAAATCAACAGCATCTCAAATTACCCCCAAGTTGGGGGCAATTCTGAACCGCTGATCTTTTCTGTTCCCTGGGGACACCACAAGTTGCTTATTGATAAATTTCTGAAAGCACCAGAAAAGGTTTTGTTTTATGTTCAGAAAATTATAGAAAACAATTGGAGTCGCGCGGTACTTGACTGGCAGATAGACAGCAACCTCTACGAACGGCAGGGCAAGGCCATTAGTAATTTCAAGCGTACACTACCAACACCTCAGAGCGACCTTGCACAACAAATAACGAAAGACCCTTATGTCATTGATATCATGGGCGTGCGTCAGGAGATGCAGGAGCGAGAATTGGAGGAACATCTCGACTCTCACATTTCCAAGTATCTGTTGGAACTGGGCAAGGGTTTCACCTACTATGGTCACCAAGTACACCTCCGTGTTGGTAATGAAGATTTTTACATTGACCAACTATTCTATCATGTGCGCCTACATTGCTATGTCGTGATAGAACTGAAAGCGACAGCATTCAAGCCTGAGCACATAGGGCAACTGAATTTTTATGTCACAGCTGTCAACAAACTGATGTGTACTGAGCACGAAAACCCAACCATAGGTCTTCTCATTTGTAAAGACAAAAACGATGTTGTGGCAGAATATACTCTACAAGGGGTAGATTCTCCCATTGGGGTTTCTTCCGTTGAAATCTTCGACAAACTGACAGAAGACTTCAAAAGTGCTCTACCATCTATTGAGGATATTGAAAATGAACTCAGAGACCAAAACAAAAGGAGGATGAGGGATGAGTGAGTGGAAGAAAGTGAAGTTTTTGGATTTATTTTCGGAACCCACCAAAAATGGAATTTATAAATCTAAAGATTTCCATGGAAAAGGGGCAAAGATTATAAATATGGGTGAAGTTTTTGCCTATTCATTTATAGGGAACCAAGAAATGAGCAGAGTGGAAATTAATGACAAAGAGCGAAATTCATTTCTTGTTAAAGATGGCGATTTGCTCTTTGCAAGACGATCCCTTGTTGAATCAGGCGCAGGCAAATGTGCAATTGCTAATGGTATTACCGAAGAAACTATATTTGAATCTTCAATTATTAGAGTCCGTTTAAATGAGAATTATGCGATACCTCTTTTTTATATGTATTGGATGCGTTCTTTATCGGGTAGAACGGCAATTAACGGTATAGTTAATGGTGTTAATGTTAAAGGCATTAGGGCAACTGATTTACAGAATATTGAAGTAGACCTTCCACCATTTCACACTCAGCACCGCATTGCCACAATCCTCTCCCGCTACGACTCTTTGATAGAGAACTATCAGAAGCAGATAAAGTTGTTGGAGGAATCAGCACAGCGACTCTATAAGGAATGGTTCGTTGACCTCCACTTCCCCGGCAACGAAAACACCAAGATTGTCGATGGTGTGCCTGAGGGGTGGGTGAAGAAGCCTGTGGATAGTATATATTCTATTAAATATGGAAAGAATCTATCCACAAAATTGATTACTGAAAGCGGTGAATTTCCTGTATATGGTGCAAATGGAGTCATTGGCTATTATGACAAAGCCAATTGTAATGAACAGGTTGTCTTAATAACCAGTCGTGGTAATGGTAGTGGTGATGTTTTAATGACATATCACAAAGATGCTTTCATTACGAATAATTCCTTTATCGTTTTACCTTTAGAAGATTATTCATGTTGTCAATTACCTTTTACATATCAGTTCTTGAAGAATGCGAACTTTAGAGCTGTAAGGACAGGAGCTGCACAACCTCAATTGACAAATCAGTCAATACATACAGTTGATGTTGTACTTCCTTCCAAAGGTATCATAATTGATTATTGCGAAAAAGTTTCTTTTAGTAACAAAAAGATAATTATTTTAAGAAACCAAATCCGCCTCCTCACCGAGGCTCGTGACCGCTTACTTCCCAAACTGATGAGCGGAGAAATTGTACTGGAGGGAGAAACGGCCTGAAAGGCCAACAAGCTCATAGCCCAGGGCACCGCCCTGGGTAATGGAAAAAACAAAAAAACACCGCCCTGAAAGGGCAAAAGCTTTACGAACATGCCACAATCGCTTTGCAAAATTTATCTTCACATCATCTTCCACGTGAAGACTTTGAGCCCACAAATAGCCGACGAACATCTGGAGCGGATGCATAGCTATATTGGCCAATTGGTTAACACCACGGGCTGTCATGTCATCCGTGTTGGCGGCATCGGCGACCATGTCCATATCGTTTGTCTCTTGTCGAGAAATGAGAACGTAGCACATCTTGTGGAAGAGGTGAAACGCAACAGCAGCAGATGGATAAAAAGCGTATCGCATTTATACGAGCATTTTGCGTGGCAAGGTGGTTATGCGGCATTTTCGGTCAGCCAGTCAGTAGTAGATAAGACCGTAGAATATGTGAGTAACCAGCGTGAGCACCATAAAAAGCAGAGTTTTCGTGATGAGTATTTAGCGTTTTTGAAATTATACAATGTGGATTATGATGAACGGTATGTGTTTACGGATTAGGAAGCTTATGCCCTTTCAGGGCGAGGATTACCACGTATTACGACACCCAGGGCGTTGCCCTGGGCTAAGAGCAACCCTTGCCCTTTCAGGGCGTCATGGCATAGTTCCAAATATATTTCATAATGTAATTCCAAATATATTTCATAATGTAGTTCCAAATATATTTCATAATGTAGTTCCAAATATTTTTCATAATGTAGTTCCAAATATTTTTCATAATGTAGTTCCAAATATATTTCATAAGATAGTTCCAAATACAACTCCTAAGATAATTCCAAATATATTTCATAAAAAAGTTCCCATTACAATTCATAAGATAATCCCCAATACAATTCCTAATAAACTCAGGTGTGATTATCCCAACATAGCAGATGGCAGATGGGATATCTATGGTATTGAAGTAAGTAGCAACAAAACTGGCTATTGGAAAACAAACAAATAAAGTAATAAGTTTATGGCAAAGGACTATAGCGAAGACCAACTGATACAACGGAGTGCAGCCGACTTCATGGAGCAGGAGTTAGGATGGACAAGCGTATATGCCTTTGACAAGGAGGTGCTCGGCGTGAATGGAACGTTAGGCCGCAACTCCTATCATGAGGTGCTGCTGACAGAACGTTTCCGCAAGGCGCTGAAGACATTAAACCCCTGGCTGACTGACAAGCAGCTGCAGGAATGCTTAGAGCGTATGACGGAACACATGAGTTCGCAGACGCTGATGCAGATCAACGAGCAGAAATATCAGTACATCAAGGATGGTGTGCCCGTGACCCGCGTGAAGCCGAACGGCGAGACGGAAGAAGTGCGCGCCAAGGTCATTGACTTCGCTTCGCCCGAGAAAAACGACTTCTTGTGTGTCCGTGAAATGTGGGTGTATGGTGCTTTGTATCATCGCCGTGCCGACATCGTAGGCTTCGTGAATGGGCTGCCTTTGCTATTTATGGAACTGAAGAACCACGATGTGGAGGTGGTGGATGCCTTCAACAAGAACTACCGCGACTATCTCGATACCATTCCGCAACTGTTCTATCATAATGCCTTCATCATGTTCAGCAACGGACTGGAGGCGCGTGTGGGAACCATCGACTCGAAGTGGGAGTTCTTCCACGAATGGAAACGACTGAAAGAGGAAGATGCCGGCAACATCGAACTGCCAACGATGCTCAGAGGTATCTGCCGGAAAGAGAACTTCCTGGACCTGCTGGAAAACTTTATCCTCTACGACCATAGCGGAGGACGAACGGCAAAAATTCTGGCCCGCAACCACCAGTATTTAGGCGTGAACCAAGCGGTGGAGATGTATCGCAACCGCCAATACCTAAACGGAAAGTTGGGCGTGTTCTGGCATACGCAGGGCTCGGGCAAAAGCTACTCGATGCTGTTCCTCTCGCAGAAGATTCGCCGTAAGTTTGAGGGCTCACCTACGTTCCTGGTGCTGACCGACCGCGACGAACTGAACAAGCAAATCAGCGATACCTTCGAGAACTGCGGCCTGCTGGGTAACGTGAAGGCCAAGAAGTTCATCGCCAGCAGCGGGAAGGACCTGAAGACGAAGTTGGAAGGCAATCCGTCGTTCATCTTCTCACTCATTCAGAAGTTCAATGACCCGAAGGCTGATCCAATCTATCCCGACCACGATATTATTGTAATGAGTGACGAGGCGCACCGCACGCAGAACGGCATATTTGCTGATAATCTGATGCACTTGCTGCCAACAGCTCATCGCATTGGCTTTACGGGCACACCGCTACTTTCTAACGATAATATCACGGCGCGTACATTCGGTGGTTACGTTAGTATCTACGACTTTAAACGGGCTGTGGAGGACAAGGCAACAGTGCCACTATATTATGAGAACCGTGGCGAGAAACTGCAAGACTTGAAGAATCCTGAAATCAACGATGAAATAGCAGCCGCCTTGGAACAGGCGGGTGAACTGGATGCCTCACAATTAGCAAAACTGGAACGGGAATTCGCCAAGGAGGTGCACCTGCTGACAGCTGCCAAGTACTGGCAGAAGGAAATCAAGGCATTGGAAGAATCCATCGCCAAATGCACCTCGCAACAGGAGGCACAGGAGATGCAGCGCAAACTGGAATGGATGCGCGAGACAGATATGGCGGTGGTGGTTTCGCAGGAGCAGAACGAGATACAGACGTTCCAGAAATGGGGACTCGACATCAAGCAGCATCGTGAGCGGATGGAGAAGGAGGAACTGGACAAGGCTTTCAAGGCCGATGGCTCACGACTACGAGTGGTGTTTGTCTGTGCCATGTGGCTTACAGGATTTGACGTAAAGACGCTCTCCTGCCTCTACATCGACAAGCCGATGAAAGCACATACGCTGATGCAGACCATCGCCCGCGCCAACCGAGTGTCGGAAGGAAAGACGAACGGTCTGATTATCGACTACATAGGCATAGTAAAGGCGTTGCGCCAAGCATTGGCAGACTATACCGCCAGTCCGGAAGGTGGCACTGGCGGCAACGACCCTACCATAGACAAAAAGGAACTTATCAAGCATGTGATGGAGACGATAGCTGCCGCCACGGCTTTCCTGAAAGAACATGATTTTGAGTTGGATG
>ONAG01000016.1 GCA_900315745.1 uncultured Prevotellaceae bacterium | reverse complement strand
TGCGCCTTGATTCTTTGAGCAAGAGGTCCAATTCGGGGCAATTTGTCACATTTTTATCTCGGCTGGCTTATAAATCCCCAATTTTTATCTAAATTTGCAGAAAATGTAATGCCAGCTTGCATTTTGGTGTGAAAAATGAATAGTTAACCTTGAATTGCACACTATCTGCACTGGCAAATATACCTTAAACTCAAGCGAGATATAATTTTGTGGATTTAATGAGTTTCTGACTCTTTTCGAACCAAACTGCGGCCTTGGAATAGAATAGAGAGTTCAGGGCATAACCATAATAATATGGTGTGGACTGGCGTTTCTTCTATTCGTAGGTTGTCGCAGACCAGGTTCGAAAGTGAAACGCTAATCGTCCACACCTTTTGTTCTCAACGACAAAGGTAGAATAACGAAATCATAGCGAATGGCAAAAATCGTTCGTTCTATAACAAAAATGTTACTTGGAAACAATTGTGTTAACCTAAGAACTAAATGTGATAGCCTTAAAAGCTTTAAATCTGCAATTTTGCAAAAAATGCAAGGAACGACACAAAAAACAACATATATCTCAACAAAACCGAATACTAACCAAAACGTAAAAGCAATGGAAAATCTAAAAAGGTTTCTTCTGAGCATCATGCTCGTCTTTGCATGTACTATAATGTACGCGCAAACGGAGATTACGGGCACCGTCATCGACGAGACCGGTGAAGGTGTCATCGGTGCCACTGTGATGGAGAAAGGAACATCGAACGGTGCAGTGACCGACTTCGATGGAAATTTCACTTTGAAAGTCAACGAGGGAGCCACTCTCGTCATCACCTACATCGGTTATGACCCTGTGGAAATCGCCGCAACTTCTGGCTTGAAAGTTCAACTGAAGGAAAATGCCAGTGAACTTGCTGAGTTGGTGGTGACTGGTTATCAGACCCAGCGCAAGGCAGACTTGACGGGTTCGGTAGCAGTGGTAAAGACCGATGAACTGAAGACTTCTTCGGATACCGACCCCATGCGTGCTCTGCAGGGCAAGGTGCCGGGAATGACAATCACCAGCAATGGCTCGCCTGTGGGCGCCGGTACTGTCCGTATTCGTGGCGGCGGCTCATTCAACTCATCGCAAGATCCTCTGTTCATCATCGATGGTGTTCCCACGACAACAAACCTGAACACATTGAACATGAACGACATCGAGTCAATGCAGGTGCTTAAGGACGCTGCCTCAGCATCTATCTATGGTAGCCGTGCTGCTAATGGTGTCATCATCATCACCACTCGCTCGGGTAAGAAAGGCGACAAGGTGAAGGTTGATTTCTCTGCTAATCTCACCGCACAGTTCTACAACAAGCAAACAATGATGGAACTTGCCAACACCGAAGAATATGCTACCGCTATGGCACAGGCTGCCATGAACGACGGCATGGACCCAGAGAAATATGCCAACATCTATGGCCTTACTCTCCATGCCGAAGCAGGCAAGACCATCCATGCATACGACCCTGCAACAGGCCAGATGCGCGAGTTCGTGGTAAACGGACTCCATGGTGGCTTTATGAATCAGGATAGGACCATGCGCTTTAGCGACACCGACTGGCTCGATGAAATCTCACGCACTGGATTCGCACAAAACTATGACCTTTCCATCTCGAAGGCAAATGACCAGTCGTCGGCTCTCGTGTCTTTCGGCTACAAGAAGAACAATGGTATCTTGAAATACACTGACTTTGAAAGCTTCTCCGGCCGCATCAACACTAGCTACAAGGTGAACAAGATTGTCACAGTTGGTGAAAATGCAACCATCACCTATAGCGACCAGGTGGACTGCCAGCCATTGGAGAATGCACTGAAGATGGCTCCAACATTGCCTGTATATGAAGAGGATGGCGTGACATTCTCCGGTCCTGTGGGAGGTATGAGCGACAGACAGAATCCTCTGCGCGAACTCTACCACAACCGCGACAACCGCTTGAAGATGTGGCGTATCTTCGGAAATGCATACGTGAATTTGCAGCCTATCAAAGGCCTGACATTGCGCTCGAACTTTGGTCTCGACTACTGGTCGGAATTCATTCACAGCGTGACCTACACCTGGCACTCCGACGTGGTGAATAACAGCACACCATCTACCAACCTTGGCTCGAAGAACTCCATGAAGTGGACCTGGTCGAACACAGCAAACTATACTTTCACTGTCGCCGGCAACCACTCGTTCATACTCTTGGGAGGTATTGAGCTCCACAAGGATGTGGAAGAGCGTTCCAATGCATACGCACAGATGTTCGCCTTGGAGAATTACAAATACATGTGGCCTGATGCAGCCACTGGCACACAGCGCGCCGGCGGTATCCGCGAGGGTTACAACCTGGTGTCGTTCTTTGGCAAGGTGGATTACAACTGGAAGGACTTGGTGCTCGCTTCGTTCACCATACGTCACGACGGTTCTTCACGCTTCGGTGAGAACAACCGCTACGGTACCTTCCCTGCCGTCACTCTTGGATACCGTATCTCTGAGAACCTGCACCAAGACTGGATCACCGACATGAAAATACGTGCTTCATGGGGTGAGACAGGTAACCAGGCTATCTCCAACTATGCCCGCTACGGACTCTATGCTGCAACCTATGGCGGCGGCCGCAATGAATCTACAGCATACGACCTCAAACTTGAGGGCAGCGGCATCTTCCCATCAGGCTTCCGTGCCACTCAGGCTCAGAACAACAATCTGAAATGGGAGACCACAGAACAGTGGAACGTCGGTCTCGACTTCAACCTCTTCCGCAACTCTGTTTATGGTTCATTTGATACCTATATCAAGAATGTGAAGGACATGCTTATCAATCCTGCATACCTCGGTTCTATGGGTGAAGGTGGCGCTTCTTGGCTCAACGGACCAAGCTTGCGTAACTGGGGTATGGAGTTCGCACTGGGCTATCGCGGCACAACCAACTTCGGCATGCGATACAATGTGAACGGAAACCTTGACTTCTTCCGCCAGAAAGTGACCTATCTGCCAGAAACAACCACTGGTAGCTACGTACACACAGCAAAGCAAAACCTCGTGGAAGCAGAAAAGCCTTATGGATCAATCGTTGGATATGTGGTTGACGGACTTTTCCAAAATCGTGAGGAAGTGTTGGCAAGTGGTCAGGACAATGCACGTGTCGGCGGTCTGAAATACGCAGACCTCGATGGCAACGGCATCATCAACGAGCAAGACCAGACATGGATTTTCAATCCTATTCCAAACTTCTCTTGGGGTCTGAACGTGGAACTGGGCTACAAGGACTTCGACTTCTCGATGTTCTGGCAAGGTGTCGCAGGACAGGATGTCTATAACAACCAGAAGTTCCAGACCGACTTCTACAGCATCACCGATGCAGGTAGCAACAAAGGCAACCGCATGCTTGACGCTTGGACGACAGCCAACACCGGCAGCAGCATCCCAGCCCTGACTACCAACAACGTGGGCAACGAGAACCGTGCCAGCACCTACTTCGTGGAGAACGGCTCTTATGCAAAACTCCGTCAAGTACAGATTGGTTACAACCTGCCCGAAAAGCTTCTTAGCAAGGTCAAGATGAGCAATGCCCGCATCTATGTCTCAGGTCACAACCTGCTCACCATCAAGAGCAGTTCGCTGACTTGCTCCGATCCTGAGAACCCTAACTGGGCTTATCCTAACAGCACTTCGTTCTCATTTGGTATTCAAACTTCGTTCTAAGTTAAGGTTTCAAGGATTTTTAAGGATTATATAAAAATTGAAGATTATGAAAACAATATATAAAGCAATCTGTGCAGGTCTTATCGTTTGCGGAACGTTGACTTCTTGCAACGACTTCATCGACGTGGAGCCTCAAGGTGTCATCAGTGAGGATCTTGCCATGAGCCAACCCGACGAGATGGTGACAGCCGCCTACGCCAAGCTTGGCGACGATTGGTACACCTATCCTTTCAACATGTGGCCTTATGGCGACGTCAGCAGTGACGATGCCATGAAAGGTGGCTCTGGAACTACCGATACAAACTATCACTCCGTAGAAGTATGGTCAACACTGACCGCTTCCACTCCTGACCACATGGACGAGATGTGGTATCACCTCTATTGCTCCGTCAGCCGCTGCAACCGCGCTTTGGTGTCGTTGGAGAATTACGGCGACGAAAAGTTGGGTGCTGAAACCAGGGCTATCCGCGAGGGAGAAGTTCGCTTCCTTCGTGCCCACTTCTATTTCAAACTCGTGCAACTCTGGAATCAAGTGCCATGGGTGGATGAGGAAGTGTATAAGAACCATACCGAGGAGCAGACTCCTAACAATGCGTTCACACATGCAGAACTGATGGACAAGATAGTGGCAGATTTCAAGGCCGCCTACGACGTGTTGCCAGTGAAACAGGCTGAAGGTGGTAGGGCAAACAAGATAGCTGCTGCTGCTTATCTCGCAAAGTGCTACCTCACCATGGCTTGGGGTGATGGCTACGAAGCAACTACTGGCGTTTCACACATCAATAGCCAGTATATGCAGGAAGTGCTGAAATATACCCAGGAGGTGAAACAGTCAACTTACGGATATCTTGAGGATTTCGGAGACATCTTCTTGCCTGAGTACAAAAACTCCAAAGAGAGCATCTTTGCCGTACAACACTCAGACTATCAAGATGACAACACTCTCTATGGTCGTGGCAACTGGAGCAACATGCTCAACGGATGCTGGGGAATATGGTCATGTGGATGGGATTTCCACAAGCCCACACAAAACCTTGTCAATGCTTTCAAGACTCGCGATGGTCTGCCAATGTTCGACGACTACAACAACGAGATAGCCTATCCTACCAATGGCGTGCCAACAGCACAGAAGTGGGATCCACGTCTCTTCCACACTGTAGGAATGCCGACATTCCCTTACAAATATGAGACACAATACACAATGACCAAGGACAACTCCCGCACACCGAACACTTACGGCTACTACGCCTCTCTGAAGGAAGTGCCGCAGCGTTCCAAGGGCGAGACCTTCGACAACCCCTGGCAGGCATTCGCCATGAACGACTATGTGCTGCGCTATACCGACGTCATGCTCATGAGGGCTGAGGCTCTCATCGAGACAGGCTCGCTCGAAGAGGCACGTACCATTATCAACGACATCCGCCAGCGTGCCAAGAACAGTGTTGCCAAACACATCAACTACGCTGCAGACCAGTGCGACATCGCACTCTATCCTGCCTCTTACTTCCAGAGCAAGGAGCAAGCCCGCAAGTGCTTGCAGTGGGAGCGCCGACTGGAACTTGCCATGGAGAACGGTCGTTTCTTCGACCTTCGCCGCTGGGGCATCGCCTCGCAGACTCTCAACAAGTTCTTCGAGAAAGAGAAGGATGTCGTCTATGACGGTCAGACCTATGCACAGTACTATAAGGACGCTCACTTTACGCCCGCCAAAAACGAGTACTTCCCACTGCCTTACATCCAGCTCTACTACGTACCTGGTCTTTACACCCAAAACAAGGGATACAATTGATGAGTTAAGAGTAATGAATTAAGCGTTAAGAAATAAGCGTTATGAAAAAGATATCAATCATTTTAATGGCGATGTTCGCACTTGTCCTGACCGCTTGTCAGGATAAGGACATCGACCGCGATGCAATGATCCTTTCTGCACCAGATGCATCACAAATCACTGGCAACTTGAATGGCGATGACTATGTTTGGACTTGGCCGGCACAAAACGGACAGATGCAGGTAATCGTCTATCGCAATGGAACACTGTCGTCGAGTGAAATCGTATCGGGTAACAGCTTCACACACAAGGAAGTGCCTACTAATGTGCCTTTCGAGTATGTGTTCAAGGCTACCGATGGTTCAAACTTCTCCACTGGAGTGGTGAAGAAATTCACGCGTGAGGGTGCTACAAGCATCAGCGGACTGCAAATGAGACAGTTGGACAAAGCTGGTGGATATGATGCCTTGGTGGAATGGAACAAAGCAGCCGACGCTTCTACCATCAAGCTTGTGGCAACAAATGGAAAACGGACTATCAATGAGACACTTCCTGGTTCTACATTATTCTATATCATCAGTGATGTTGAGACAGGAGACACTTGGGATGTCACTCTCACAGCCGTGAATGAAAAGGGTACGTCACTTTCAACAAAGTCGTCGCTCAGAATCGGAAAGACCGCCATTGGATTCCTCAGCATTTACCCAACGCCAGAACAACTCATAGAGGAAGGCGATGATGACGAGGCTTCTGCTTGGATGTGGCTGCGTGATAATTATCCAACAGCTAAGTACATTTACTTTGGCGACGTGAAGGAAGCAAGTGATGTGGATCCATTCCGCGTGCTCTTCTGGTTGCGCGACCTCGAAGGAGTGGGAGAGGATGCTGTTTGGAGCGTGCCCGAAGTGGTGTCTGCCGCCACACCAATTATCAGGGAATGGTACAAGGAAGGTGGAAGCTTGTTGCTTTGGAGCCATGCCACTACATACATCGGCCATCTCGGACGACTCAACCTCGACGACATGAAGAGCAATGACCACGCCATAGGAACAGGCACTGGTGGCATAAACAACGATGTTTGGAAGATGGCTGTAATGCTGAATCCTGGTGGAAGATTCTCCAAAGACCACTCGTCACACCCCATCTACAAGGGACTGGAAGTGGAATCCAACGACAGGACAAAGCTCATCGCTTTCAAGGGCCCAGGATGGACTGAAGACCACAACTGCTTGTTCTTCAACTTGCCAAGCTTGCTGACAGGCATCGGCAACCAGGAGGAGGCTTGCTATACACAACTCACACAGACCTTCGGCATCTATCCTCTCGGCACATGGGATTCGCAAATCGACTGGGTAAGCCAGATGAACGTCTTCGAGGCACAGCAAGGCAACACAGAATTCAAGGGTACCGTGCTCTGCATAGGAAATGGTGGATGCGAGTTCTCAATGAAGAATCTTGATGGCACACCTGACAAGAGTCCACATCCAAAGAACAACATCTATCAGGACAATGTCCTCACTCTTGCCAAGAATGCTTTGGAATATCTGAAGACAAGGTAATTAGATTTTTCTATTATTATGAAAAAGTACAAGTATCTATTAATGATAGCCGTCGCCATGACGGCTATCATTACAGCTTGTTCTGACGATGAAAAAAAGCAGGACTATAATCCGCTAATAGATGATCCAAAAGAGGAAAATAAAGAAGAACAACAACCACAACAGAGTGAACGTTCTGAAAAGTATCGTCCACAAATTCATTTCACTCCTGCCGCCAACTGGATGAACGACCCAAACGGCATGGTCTTTCTCGATGGCACTTACCATCTGTTCTATCAATACAACCCAAGGGGCAACGACTGGGGCAACATGTCATGGGGACATGCCACTTCCACCGACCTCGTGCATTGGAATGAACAGGCTGTGGCTTTGACAAGAGACGAACTCGGCGACATCTTCTCCGGCTCGGCAGTAATCGACAAGAACAATACGGCGGGATTCGGTGCAAACGCCATGGTGGCATTATACACTTCAGCCTCCAGTGTCCAACAGCAGTCTTTAGCTTATAGCACAGATGGTGGCAAAACGTTCACTCGCTTTGGGCAAAATCCTGTCATACGCAACAACGACGACAACCTGCGCGACCCAAAGGTCTTCTGGCATGAAGAGACAAAACAATGGGTGATGTCACTGGCAAAGGGATGGAGGATGGGCATAGATTTCTATACTTCACCAGACCTGAAAAATTGGACTTTCCAAAGCAACTTCTTCACTGCTCTCACAGGAAGGCCAAGTCTGCAGTGGGAATGCCCCGACTTGATCTCTTTTGACTACAAGGGACAGAAAAAATGGGTGTTGATTGTAAGCGTGAATCCAGGAGGACCTATCCTCGGCTCGGGAACCATGTATTTCGTAGGACAGTTCGACGGCAAGACCTTCACTCCTGATGCACTCGATTACCCACTCTGGCTCGACTATGGCATGGACAACTATGCCGGGGTGACATGGAGCAATACAGGCAACAGAATGATTCTCTTGGGGTGGATGAACAATTGGAATTATGCAGGTGCCGTGCCTTGTTCACCATGGCGCTCAGCAATGACTTTGCCAAGGGAACTGAAACTTGTGGAGTATGACGGCAAGCCCATTCTCGCCAACACCGTTGTCAGCGAGATAGACAAGATTGCCGGCGCATGGCAGCCTGCTTCCACCAACCTCGATGTGACAGACGCCTATCAGCTCAGGCTAACATTGAACCTTGACAAAAACTCCATCATCACACTTGGCAACCCACAAGGTGAAAAGTTTGTTGTAGATGTAAATGCCGCTGCACGTACCGTGGTTGCACACAGAACTTCACAGAGCGGGCAAACTGGGTTCTCTGGAACATTCTCCATCCCTTCAATGCAGGCTCCACTGTCAACCACGGGCTCCAAGGTGACGCTTGATTTCTTTGTAGATCAGTCGTCGGTGGAACTCTTTACAATTGATGGCACCATGTCGATGACCAACCTTGTGTTCCCACAGACCATCTACAATACGCTTAATGTTGCTGGTGCGGAATATGAGGCTCAGCTGAGAAAACTCAAAAGCATTTGGAAATAAACAATAACATAAGATTATGAGCAAAAAAAGGAATTTAACAACTCTATTCGTAGCCCTGCTGACGGTGATTGCCGTGAAAGCACAGAATCCGATGGTATTGGGTGAGAACCATGCCATGCTGAGGCTGGAGCAGAACAAGACCTTCCTGCTCTTGCCAGTGCAGGAGAAAGCTGAGAATGCGCATATCGCCATGCTCGACAAAAGAAACGAGATGGTGAAGCGCCTGAACGTGAAATTAGCGGTGGACAAGGTGGACTATTTCGTGCCATTGGTTATCAACCAGGCACAACTGCTTGACATCTCGTTCCAAGGCGACCGCAGGATGAAGGGTGACGTGAAGGACTTCGTATGCTGGCGGGAGATGAAGTACAGCAACACTTTCGACACCACCAACAGCGAGAAGTTCCGTCCTCTCTATCACCATACACCGACCTACGGCTGGATGAACGACCCCAATGGCATGTTCTATAAGGATGGCGTGTGGCATCTGTACTTCCAGTACAACCCCTATGGCTCACAGTGGGAGAACATGACTTGGGGACACTCCACAAGCCGGGACCTCATCCATTGGGAGGCACAGCCGTTGGCTATAGAGGCAGACTGGTTGGGAGCTATCTTCAGTGGCTCTTGTGTGACTAACGGCAATGATGTCGTTGCCTTCTACACCTCGGCAGGACAGCATCAAGCACAGTCGATGGCTGTTTCGAAAGACGGTGGAAAGACATTTGAGAAGTTCAGTGGAAACCCTGTGCTGACAAGCAACGTGCCCGACTTCCGTGATCCGAAGGCTTTCTGGAATGAGGACGCCAAGATATGGAACCTAATCCTTGCTGCCGGACAGGAGATGCGCATCTACTCATCGAGAGACCTGAAAGAATGGAAGTACGAGTCGTCATTTGGAAGCGAATACGGCAACCATGGTGGCGTGTGGGAATGCCCCGACTTGTTCAAAATCAACAACAAGTGGGTGCTGCTTTGCAACATCAACCCTGGCGGACCTTTTGGCGGCAGTGCCACGCAATATTTCGTTGGCAACTTCGACGGTCATAAGTTCACTTGCGAGTCGATGCCTAAAGTGACGAAATGGATGGACTATGGCAAAGACCATTATGCCACAGTGTCGTTCTACAACGCACCAGAGAACCGCCGTGTGGTACTGGCTTGGATGAGCAACTGGCAGTATGCCAACGAAGTGCCTACCAAACAGTTCCGCTCTGCAAACTCCATTCCACGCGACCTTGGTATCTTCACTTTTGGAGAGGAAACATACGTGAGTGTGGTGCCATCAAAAGAGATGCTCGCAGTACGCGGCGCGAAAGCAAAGAAACCGACTGAGGCATGTGAGATTGTGGTGGATATGAAAAGTTCGGCTGACATCACGCTTTCCAATGCAATGGGCGAACAAGTGGTGATGCGCTATGATGCTCAGAAGCAGACTTTCTCCATGGACCGCATGAAGAGTGGTGACGCTTCTTTCAGCGAGGCTTTCCCTGTTGTGACAACCGCTCCTACATACGGAAGCATCCGCCAATTGAGAATATTCATCGACAAATGTTCTATCGAGGCTTTTGACGCTGATGGCAAAATGGCAATGACCAATCTGGTGTTCCCATCCGTGCCTTACGACAATGTGAAGGTGAAGGGAGGAAAGGCCACCATTTATAACCTGAATTATTAATTTTCCTATTTAAATATAATATCATGGAAAAGAAAAACAAATCCATCTATCTTGTGCCGGTGATGCTGTGCTTCTTCTGCATGGGCTTCGTCGATCTTGTGGGCATCGCATCCAACTATGTGAAGGAAGACTTGAATCTCACCGACTCGGTTGCCAACGTGTTCCCATCGTTAGTGTTCTTCTGGTTCCTTATCTTCAGTGTTCCCACGGGAATGCTTATGAACAAGATAGGACGAAAGAAAACAGTGCTTCTTTCACTCTTGGTGACAGTAGTGTCATTGTTCATACCTTTGTTTGGCAATTCATTTGCTGTGATGCTTGTGGCTTTCTCGCTCCTTGGCATCGGCAACGCTCTCATGCAGACCAGTATCAACCCTCTGGCAATGCTTATCATAGGCGACAAGAACCTTGCTTCCACCCTGACCTTCGGACAGTTCGTAAAGGCTATAGCATCGTTCCTCGCTCCTTATCTTGCCATGTGGGGAGCCACACAGGTACTGCCTTCATTTGGTCTTGACTGGCGCGTGCTTTTCCTCATCTATTTCGTTGTGGGCGTTTTCGCAACATTGCTGCTATGGGCTACTCCCATTCACGAGGAAATCACTGGAGGCAAGTCGTCATCGTTCATGGACTGCCTGAAGCTGTTGGGCAAACCCATCGTGCTGCTCTCATTCCTTGCCATCATGTGCCATGTAGGTATTGACGTGGGCACCAACACCACTGCTCCCAAACTGTTGATGGAGCGTGTGGGCATGTCGCTCAATGATGCTGCTTTCGCCACTTCGCTTTATTTCATCTTCCGTACGATAGGAGCTCTCACAGGGTCATTCTTCCTGCGTGTGCTGAAGACACGGTGGTTCTTCATCATCAGCGTGCTGCTGATGGCTGCAAGTATGGCTCTCATGTTTGGTGGACAGTCCAAGATGATGCTTTACACTGCCATCGCTCTTGTGGGTTATGGCAATTCCAACATCTTCTCCATGGCTTTCTCGGAGGCTTTGCTTTCCGTGCCTGACAAGCAAAACGAGGTGTCGGGACTGATGATCATGGGTCTGTTTGGTGGAACCATCTTCCCCTTGCTGATGGGATTCATGAGTGATGCAATGGGTCAAGCTGGTGCCGTGGCAATCATGGCTATTGGTGTCATCTACCTCTTTACCTATATTCCTCAAGTCAAACATTAAGCAAAAGCATATAATATTTTGAGGAAAAGCCTGTTTTAAAGGTAACAAACCTTGATGAAAAAAGTATTTACAGAACATATAAACAATAATGACATGGAACAGAAAAGATATGTAGTAGGTCTGGGTGAAGTGCTTTGGGACGTACTCCCCGAAGGAAAGAAACTGGGTGGCGCACCCGCCAATTTCGCTTACCATGCCGGACAGTTCCTCGGCTGTGACAACACCATCGCCATCAGTGCGTTGGGTGAGGATAAGTTGGCAGATGAGACGATAGAGGCTTTGCGCGAACATGGGTTGAACGACTTGTTGCCACGTGTGCCATATCCCACAGGAACGGTTCAGGTGCAACTCGACGACCAGGGTATTCCTACATACGACATAAAGGAGAATGTGGCATGGGACAATATTCCTTTTGATGATGATATTCAGCAGATTGCAAAGTCATGCCGTGCCGTGTGCTTCGGTTCTTTGGCTCAGAGAAATGTTGTAAGTCGTGAGACCATACACAAGTTCCTCGACAACACTCCTTATGACTGCGTGAAGATTTTCGACATCAACTTGAGGCAGAATTTCTACACTAAAGAAGTGATACAGGAGTCGTTGCAGCGTTGCAACATTTTGAAAATCAACGATGAAGAATTGGTTCTCATAGGAAGGATGTTCGGCTATCCTGGTTTGGACATGCAGAACAAGTGCTGGCTCATTCTTGGAAAATACAACCTTGACATGCTGGTGCTCACCTGTGGAACTAATGGCTCTTACGTCTTCACACCAGGACAGATGTCGTTCCAAGAGACACCAAAAGTGCAAGTTGCAGATACAGTGGGAGCTGGTGACAGCTTTACTGGTTCATTCTGTGCTGCAGTCCTCAGTGGCAAGCCTGTGCCCGTTGCTCATAAATTAGCTGTTGAGGTAAGCGCATTTGTCTGCACGCAAAATGGTGCAATGCCAAAAATACCATTGTCGCTCCTCGCAAAGGGACAATGACGGTATTTGATGGTGCATAAGGCACTATCCATCTTGATACGGTGTTATCCAAGCTTGAAACAAAGCACGGATAGCACCGTTTTCATTTCTCCTTGTAATAGCAGGGCACACAAAAAAAAGGCGTGTCTTGTAAGACACACCTTTGATTGTGTAGGGACGATCGGACTCGAACCGATGACCTCTTCAATGTGACTGAAGCGCTCTAAACCAGCTGAGCTACGCCCCTATCTGTTTTTGCGATGCAAAGGTAACATTATTATTTGAATCACCAAAACAAAATGTGTTTTTTTTCGATTTTTTCAATCGTGGCTCATTGAATAGTGCAGGAACATGGAGAACCATGAACAAGCAAGGTCCTCGCATGTCCCTGCACAAAAATCAATCATGTGTTGTGGGTTAACAGGACCTATTCCAACAACAGCACACGACTGCTCCAATCATTCTTCTTGCCCCATTCCACATCATTGCGGTAAGGCATTTCAAGACCATGGCTCATCAGATAGGCACCACTGTAGCTCTTTCCTTCGCATTCGAGCGGCTTGAGGTCGATGCGGTTGAGTTCATGCACCTTGTAAAGCCTGTTTGGGTCGAGACCAGCCATCTTCACGCGAGGCAGGTGCTCGTTTTGGAACGACTCTGTCTTCCACCAGTAGAACACAGCCTTGTCCTTCTTTTCTGTGACATACATCATCGACGCCAAGCCTTTCTTGTCGTAGGGTGATACAAGGCGGTAGATGTCGCCAAACTGCACGATGGGACGTATCTGTTTGTATTCGCTGATGGCATTGCGGCAGAGGGCTTTTTCCTCGTCTGTCATGTTCTTGGGTTGGATTTCCATGCCAAGACGTCCGCTCATGGCAACATCGACACGGTATTTCAGTGCTGTGGTGCGGAACACGGTATGGTTTGGAACGGCACTGATGTGGCAAGCCATGGCGATAGATGGGAAGAAATAGCTCGTGCCCCACTGCATGTATATGCGTTGCAGTGCGTCGGTGTTGTCGCTCACCCAGAATTCGTCGAAATAGGGCAGCACACCCCAGTTGGCACGACCACCACCGCTGGCACAGGCTTGGATGGTGACATCGGGATACTTGGCACGTATGCGTTTGCACACGCTTTCAAAGCCTCTGTGGTAGGCGATGTGGAGATGGCTTTGTTCTTCTGCCTTCAGGTATTGGCTGCCATGATTGAGGATGGACATGTTGGCATCCCATTTGATGTAGTCGATTTCAGGATATTTTGACAAGAGGTCGTCAACTATCTTAAAGACAAAGTCCTGAACCTTTGGATTGGACAGGTCGAGAATCACTTGCGTGCCACCGCGTCCGAGGACCGCATCACGCTTTGGTGCCTTGATGATCCAGTCGGGATGACTCTCGTACAGCTCGCTTACGGTGTTGCTCATCTCTGGCTCAATCCAGATGCCAAACTTCACTCCATTTTTCTTGGCGTCGCGCAAGAGTCCTTCTATGCCTTCGGGCAATTTGTTCTTATCCACCACCCAGTCGCCAAGTGACGAGTTGTCGGTCTTGCGGGGATATTTGTCGCCAAACCATCCATCGTCCATGACAAACAACTCACCGCCCATGCTGGCAATGTCTGCCATCATCTGGTCCATTCCTGACTGGTTGATGTCGAAATATACACCTTCCCAACTGTTGAGCAGAATCTTGCGCTCACGGTCGCCGTGCATCAATTTGTATTTGCGTCCCCATTTGTGGAAATTGCGCGAGGCACCGCTCAGGCCTTCCTCGCTGTATGTCAGAGCGAGAACAGGAGTGGTGAATGTTTCTCCCTTGCGGAGATGGTATTCCGAATTGTCTTCGTTGATGCCGGCAAATAGATAGTGGTATTCTGTGTCGTCAGTGTCTATTTTGATGCGGTAATTGCCTGAATAACAGAGGGCTGCTCCTATGACGGCACCACTGTTCTCGCGTGCCTTGCCATCAAGCGAGAGCATCACCTCAGCATGATCGGTGTGGGAATTGCGTGCTCCGTCCTTGTTCTTTATCATAAACACGCCAGAATGCAAGGGTTCCTCAACCAACTGTGCTTCGTTGCCCCATGAACCATGGAGATGGCTCACCCAAACGTCGCCCCGTCTGACAGGCAACATGCCGGATGCGAAGGTGGTAAGTGTGACGGTGCCTTTCTCTTGGTTGCTTATTTCCGTCCACGTCTCTATCATGTCCACGTCATGGTATGCACGGTAGTTGAGTGTGACAGTGATTGGATATACAGGGTCTGCCATCTCTATGGTGGTCACGGTGGCGCTTGCTTCCTCGCGTGTGCTCACTCCTTTTGCCTCCAACACAGTTGACATGTTGCCGTCGGAATGGCGCATGGCGACAGCGGCTTCGGCAACGGCATTCATGCCGTATGCAGGATAGGCGTCCATTCTGCCGTTGGTGGGTGCTTGCAGGCGGTTTAGGTCGCCTTGATGCAACTTGGAACCGAAATAGACGTACTCTGGCACTTTGCCGTCGTCAACATTTAGCACAAGTGACATGTTTTTTGTTTCAATGCTCACTGGATTGGCATTCAGAAGGGTTGAGAATGCCGCCAAGGCGATTAGAATTGTGTTCTTTTTCATATCTTTTATGATTGGTTGTTGATTGTTCTTTACATTTGTTTTGGAAAATCCTTTTTCATCTTTTGCTTGTCAGTATTTCATAATTGAAGGATTGGGTGCATGTCTTGTCATTCAACAAGTAGGATAGTGTGGCATCCTCTCGCTTCACTTCCTCCATGTGGGTATTCATCATGCGGCGGAACACTCTGTAGGCATTAAGACCATTGTCGTGTTCCGACTGTTGGATGATGAAAACATACTGGTTTAGAGTGTGTTTCCTCATCACGTCTATTATTTGTCTTGCTAATTGTTCAGTGTATTGAGCCGTCACATTGGAGAAGAAATACGAGAAACTGAATATGATGAGCGTGGGCAATTCAGAACATCCTTTCCAGAAGGAGGGTTTCAGGGCACTGAACGAATCTATCATCTGGTAGCGTAGTCTGCCATTTGAAATGCTGTCGAGGAGTTGGGTGCCTTTTTGTGTCATTGCGGAAGAGATGTCGATGCCTGTGTATGCCATCTGTGGAGTCTCGGCCAAGAACCTTTCGCAGAATGCCATTCCGCAAGTGGCAGGACCGCAGCCCATGTCGATGATCTGCAGCCTGTCTCCAAATGAATGGATGGTGGGCAGCAGCCAGTCTTTGTAACTGTCGAGTATTATTCTGAAACTGCAATAGTGGGGTCTCAAGTAATAGTAACTGTAGAGAAGCACTTGGTGCTCCTTTGACAATTCGCCATCATGCATGAGTATGTCGCCTGTGATGTTGGAACGGCCATAGCATATCGCATTCATGTTGGTGTCCATGTCGCGACCGAAGATGAATGAAGGCATGTCGGCTGTTGCTCCTGCCTTTATGGGTTTCATAACGTGCTCTTCAAATGCTTTTTCGAAAGCATCCGTCGTGGTGAATGTCGCCTTGCTTAGGTCAAGGTTCGTGGCATTGTATTCTGGCACTGTAAAGCGGCCTGCCACGTAATCGTCTTTCTTCAACTTGAAAAAGCTGTGCTTGCTGCGAACCCATTCCATGAGCTTGAAGAATGTGAAGTTGTTGGACAGCAACTCCGGGTTGCCTATCATCACCAAGTGGTGTGTGGCTCTTGTCATGGCTACATTTAGCTTGCGATCCACGATGTTGCCATCAGTGTCTTCAAATACGTTGCTGGTGAGGAAGTCCAACTGGTCGTATTGCTGTATGGTGAAGCCATAAATGATGTATTTGCGCTGTGAACCTTGAAACCGTTCCACTGTGTCTATAGTGATGTCGCGAAGAGTGTCGATGTCTTCCTCGGGCAGGTCGAGTCTTGATATCGTGTTGCGTACGGTGGCTATCTGATTGCGGTATGGCACAATGACACCCACTGTTGTTGTAGGATTGAATTGCTCCTTCTCTATTTTGTATATCCTCTCCACTGTAGCAGCTATTATCTCTGCCTCCACCATGTTCACCTTGGGAGATGATGTGCCATGTGGCTGTTCTGACGCGACGAATGCGATGCGTCGCGTGAGCAGCAAGTCGATGATGCCATCTTTTCCCTTGCCTATTGTTGCCAAGTTTTGTCTTTGGTGTGGCAATGGCACCACGGTCAGTTGGTTGTTGTAGAAAGCATGGTTGGGGAAAAGTGCGATGTCTTGATGCATGCGGCCTTGGTGACGTAGCATGTATGTGACATGCTCCGATTTCTCATATCGCTTGAGAAGCCTCTCGAAGAGTGACAGGCGGCAGTCGGTGAGAAGGATTTCACGCAGTTGAGGGTCTTGCACCTTCGAGATTTGAGGTGTTTGTTGCACCACAGCAGGCAATTGCTTGTGGTCTCCTATCAATACCATCTTCTTTATTGCCGGCATGCCGTCTTTGTTTGCACTCAGCAGACCTATCAGGTATGGTTCGAGTATTTGTGATGCCTCGTCAACGACTGCTAATGTGAACTGCTTGACATCAAGCAGGTCGATGTGTGTGTTGATGGATGCTGTAGTGCCTACAAACACGCGGGTGTTGTCGATGATTGCCTTCAATTCAACGATGTTCTTGCATTTCTTGACTCTTTCGCTGATAAGGAATGGAACGTAGTCTTCAGAACAATTGTTGGCATTGCCTATTCTGATGAAGTCGATGCCTGATTCTTTCAGTTTGCTGCATATCTCATCCACAGCCCTGTTGGTGAAAGAAAGGAGCAGTATTGGCGAGCCTGCTTCTTCCAACTCTTCCTTTACCGTGTTGAGAAGTCCGAAGGATGTCTTCCCTGTTCCCGGGGGACCGATGATGAGGAACAGGTCTTTGGCTCTTTTCACCTTTAGTGCAAGGTCGTTGAAAGCACCATAGTCTCCCTTGAGTGTGAGCGTGTTGTCTATTTCTGGTTCTCTCTGCAACAGAATCAGGTCGCGCCGCTTTTGGGGAGCCGAGAGGAAGGCATGCATGCCTTGGTATTGGTAGTTGTAGGATGAGTCGATGAAGTCGTGCTCGATTGCCCAAGGCATGTCTTTCCCATAAAGGAACGCCCTGTTTTCTGCCTGACTGAATCTCAACGAGATGCTGATGGTGTCTGTCTTGATGTCATCGAGATAGCCTCTGAACACCATTGTCTTGCGGGCATCGGGAGTGGTGCCATGTGGATAAGGGTAGAGGAATACCGAGTCGCCTTTGCGGAAATTCGACATGTCGTTGTCGGGTGTCTCGGTGAATGCTAATGTCACTGTTTCCACCCTGCCTTGAGTCTGTGAGTCAGGTTGCACAAGGGTGAGGTTGTCGTAAATGTTGCCCGACTGCCGCTTTTCTTCCAATGTGTTGTGCCATGTGGAGGCAAAGCCGGAGTTTTCCTTTGTCTTGTTGCCTAATTTTGACAAGAGGTGTTCTTGGGCTATGAATGTGAGGAAGCGGAAATAGTAGGCTTTTTCCAGGTCGTTGGCATTGTGGATGGGTGCCAGCAACTCTTCTATTTGCGGTTGCTGGAATTTATTCCACAAATTGTCGTTTGTCTTTTTGACGTTCAAGACTTCCGGCGTCAACGACTCAAGGATTCTGAAACCGTCAGGACGAGCATATTGCAGTTCATGCCAAGCCAGTTCGTTGCGTATCTTGATGGCTTTAAAGACAAGTTCGGGCGCAAAGCCCAAGGGCAGCAGACTGTACAAATATTTGGAGTACAGCAGATAAGCTTGTATTCTCTGGTTGATGCGTTCGTATGCCTCACGATAGTTGTATCTGATGAGGCACATGTATAGCAGCAGTTGGACGTAGTGCTCTTCCTTCTTTTTCGGTGTCGTGAAATGGTCGTATGGAAATTCACCTTTTCCCGATTTTTGTTCCATCAGCACTTTGAAATCAAGTTGAAGGTAATCCATACGTCCAAGCATTCCAAGCATCTCGGAGTAGAAAGTGGGTTCCACGATGCCTTTACCGATGTCGAAGTCTTTCAACTCTTTTGGAAGTTCGTTTCTTAGTGCTGTATGTATGTTCTTTTTCTGAATCTGTGCGTCGTTGTGAAAATTTTCCCCCAAGCCTGTGGAAAGAATGCTGATGCCGTTCTTCTTGAAAAAGTCAGTTATGCTCTTGGCGTATGTGATATCTTGATTGCTGATTTCCTCGTCGAGCAGCTGTCCGGCAAAGTTTCCCAAGAGTATGGCTTCTGTCTTGCCTTTTGTCTCTATCTTATGAAGAAGGTCGGTTAGTGGCGTTGGTCCATAGTTGGTGAAGCAGTGAGCAATACTTGATATGTTTACAAGATAGTCTGGCTCGAAAATGATGAGTTCGGGGTATGCTATCTTGTTATCCTCTCTCACACGTACAAGATTCAGTTGTGCTCCTTTATATAAAAGGTTTTGCAGATAGCTCCAGTCATAGTTGTAGGATGTGTTCCCATGGCTATAGCATATTTGTATGGACTTGCCCTCAGGGTCGTCCTCTGATGAGCCGTAGATGTAGTCGTCATCCCATTGCTCCACAATCACCCGGGTGCTGTCGCTGAAAAGGGTGGGGGAGAAGGTGCGTGGCTTCTCTGTAGGGAACAATGCCACAAGAGTGGCAGGGATGGTGGTGTTGTAGAGAAAGGAAATGAACAAGCAAAGGTTTTTCAAGTCAAGCAGATGATGCTCTTCCAACTCCTCTTGTGACAGTTCGTGGTGCTTCCTCAGTCGCACTCGTGTGTCGTTTGTTGACCTCACAAGATGTCTTGGGGCTTGGTGCTCTTTCAACAGGTAGTCTGTCTTTGCAAAGGTGCCTGCCATCTGGAAACTCACGAAGTTGGTCTTTTGGTCAAGCACTTTCTGGAAGACTCTGTTGTAGAGCGAATATACCTTTGTGTAGTTGGGGGCTTCACCAATGGCTGTCTCCAATGCTTCGAAAAGGTTTTCCGAGGCTTCAGGCTCGTAAACATCGTTGCTGATGTGGGTTGAAACATGGTCTTCAGAAAAATCCTTGATGTGCAATAGGGATGGGATGGAAGACAGCTGCTGGTCGGTAAGCAATGGCTTTGACTCTTCCATAACTTCTGCCAGAACTTCAGGCAGGTGGTCGTCATCGCATACAGTAAGCCATTTCTTTACCGTGTCTGAAAGTTGTTGGTCGTCTATTTCACATTTTCCTGCAAAGATTATAATTGCTTTTACGGGCATGGAACCTTTGCCTATCAGCTTTTGAAGACCCTGAGAAACCCTGCTTCTGTTGATTCTTGCTTGTGTGAATGGAGATTTGTTGCCCATGCCGCCTTTGATGGTCTTGCCGTCGGCAAGCCATTGGCCATTTTCGCGTGCCATGATGTGACCTCCCCAATTCTTGAACTCCAGAATGAGGAAACCATGACTGGTGACCAATAGCGCATCAAGTTCAACTCCCTCAATGTTGTAATTGCCGATGAGGATGGCTTCCGCCTTTCCCTTTTGGCAATGTTTTTCCATTAGGTCGCAAATTCTCTTGAATTGCTTGGTCTCAGCTGTATGGTCGTAGGGCGATATAAGGTATGTTTGTAAAGGCATGTAAAGTTATTGCTTTAGCAAAGGTAATGCAAGTTGAGTAAAATGCAAAATAAAAAAGCAATTTGTTTTGAATTCCGCTCGACTTGCACTACCTTTGCACGCGAAATCATAAATTTGGTGTTATTTTATCATTTATTTCTATGTCAAATAGTCATTCAGTTGTAGGATCCAAAATCAAGAGTTTAAGGGAGTCCAAACTTCTCTCTATTGAAGAAATATCTGAACGTAGCGGCTTGTCGAAGGAACAAATTGAGTCAATAGAAAACGACGAGCATCTGCCCTCACTGGGACCGCTAATCAAGATTGCAAGAGCTCTTGGAGTACGCCTTGGCACCTTTCTTGACGACAACGATGAGTTGGGTCCTGTGGTGTGTCGTGCAGAAGAACGCGACAGCAGTATCAGTTTCTCTAATGGAGCGACAGACGCACGAAAGCACATGGAATACCATTCCCTTGCCAAGCAAAAGGCTGGAAGGCACATGGAACCATTCATCATCGACATACAACCCAGCGAAGACCGCAACTTCAAACTCTCGGCTCATGAGGGCGAGGAGTTCATCTATGTCATGCAGGGACAGTTGGAGATAGATTATGGGAAACAAACATTCATTCTCAATGAAGGAGACAGCATCTTCTACGATTCCATTGTGGAACATCATGTGCATGGAGCTGTGGGAAAGGCTGCCAAAATACTTGCTGTAGTTTATATACCATTCTGACCATGGGCGCACCACAATTATCTGAAAGGACTTTGGGGGGATGGCTCGAATATTGGGCGGAGAAAACCCCGGACAAGGAGTATATAGTTTATTCCGACAGAGACCTGCGATTCACTTGGAAGGTGTTCAATCAGCGTGTGGACAACCTTGCCAAGGGCTTGCTCGCCATAGGAGTGAAAAAAGGAAGCAATGTGGGTATCTGGGCAACCAATGTGCCCGATTGGCTGACTTTCCTCTATGCTACGGCAAAAATAGGGGCTGTGCTCGTGACAGTGAACACCAACTACAAACAGAAGGAACTGGAGTATCTCTGCGAGAATTCTGACATGCACACTCTGTGCATCACCGACGGCACATGGGAATGCGACTATGTAGATATGACATACAAGATGTTGCCCGAACTGAGAGAATGTGAAAGGGGACATCTGAACAGCGAGAAATTCCCGCACCTGAAAAATGTGGTCTATATAGGGATGGAGAAATACCGTGGAATGTACAACACGGCGGAATTGCTCCTCTTGGGACAGAACATCGATGATGAGACCCTTGATGAAGTGAAAAAGAATGTGAACTGCCACGATGTGGTGAACATGCAATATACTTCGGGGACAACGGGATTCCCCAAGGGGGTGATGCTCACTCACTACAACATTTCCAATGATGGATTCTTCACGGGAGAGAACATGGGCTTCACAGCTGACGACAAATTATGCGTCTGCGTTCCTTTGTTCCATTGCTTCGGAGTGGTGCTGGCAACAATGAACTGCCTGACGCATGGATGCACACAGGTGATGGTGGAGAAGTTCGACCCTCTTGTGGTTCTTGCTTCCATACACAAGGAGAGATGCACGGCACTTTATGGAGTGCCTACCATGTTTATTGCCGAACTTAACCATCCAATGTTCAGCATGTTCGACATGAGTTCGCTGAGAACAGGCATCATGGCGGGTTCGCTGTGCCCCGTGGAACTGATGAAACAGGTTAGCGAGAAAATGTTCATGACAATAACGAGTGTCTATGGATTGACAGAAAGTTCTCCTGGAATGACACAGACAACCCTTGAAGACAGCTTCGAACAAAGATGCACCACCGTGGGAAGGGATTATCCTTTCGTGGAAGTCAAGGTCATCGATCCTGAGACAGGCGAAGAATGTCCGGTGGGAGTGCAGGGAGAGATGTGCTGCAAGGGATTCAACGTGATGAAAGGGTACTACAAGAACCCGGAAGCCACGGCAGAGGTGATAGACAAGAACGGATTCCTGCATTCTGGAGACCTCGGCGTAAAGGATGAAGATGGCTATTATCGCATCACAGGACGTATAAAAGATATGATCATACGTGGTGGTGAGAACGTCTATCCACGTGAGATTGAGGAGTTCCTGTTCCAGATACCAGGCATCAAGGATGTGCAGGTGGCTGCTGTTCCCTCCAAGAAATATGGAGAGGAGGTGGGAGCTTTCATAATCCTGCATGAAGGGGTGAAGATGGAACCTGAAGATGTGCGCGATTTCTGCAAAGGAAAGATTGCCCGATACAAGACTCCCAAGTATGTTTTCTTCGTTGACGAATTCCCATTGACGGGGTCTGGCAAAATCCAGAAATTCAAACTGAAGGAACTGAGCCTGCAACTATGCGAGAAAATGGGCATAGAGGTGATTTGATACTTTGACTGAATATTTTAATTAGGTGCAGATTTTTTCTGCACCTATTCTTAAATCTTTAAAAACACAATTGCTAATGAAAAAGACATTTGTTTTATTTATGGGGTTGTTGGCATGTTTTGTCGTTTGCCACGCTGCCCCCGTTTCTAAATCAGTGGCTGCCAACCAAGCAAAGGCGTTCTTGGCGGCTAAGCATCCCAACCAGACTGTAAATTTGAAACTGGCATTGCAAGGACGGCAAAAAAGCTTGGGGCAGGGTGCCATGGAGAACAACTCCTATTATTATGTATTTAATTGCAACAATGGAGATGGTTTTGTCATCATATCGGGTGACGATGCCACGCCAGAAGTGCTGGGGTATGCTGATGATGGAGCTTTTGACATTAATAACATTCCCGAAAACATGCGTACTTGGCTCGATGGATACGCAGAACAGATAGAATGGACAAGAAACAACCCCTTGAAGGCAAAGGCTGTCAACACCGATGATGTCACACCACGGCAAGCCAGGCAAGTGATACAGCCTTTGGTGACAACAAAATGGAGTCAGGAAAATCCTTACAATCAGAAATGCTTCACTGCTAATGGTGAACAAGCTGTTACGGGATGTGTGGCAACAGCTTTGGCACAGGTGATGTATTACCATAAATGGCCAAGAGCGGCTACAACAGCCATTCCTGCATACTCGGACAATGGAAGCTACAGCCAGTTGCCTTCCACCACTTTCGATTGGGATAACATGAAGGACTGTTATACAGGCAACGAAACAGCCGATGACCCTCATGCAGCGGCTGTGGCTCAGCTGATGGTTTATTGTGGACATTCCGTGAAGATGGACTATGGGGTGAGTGGCTCTGGAGCCGACACTAATGAAACAGTAAATGCACTGTCAAATTATTTTGGATACGAAAATACGCCCAGTTGTATCAGGAGAGGCTCTTTCAGCAGTGAAGAGTGGGAGAATATCCTTTACAACGAACTCCATCATGGAAGACCTGTGATTTATACGGGCAGGACTGCCAACAACGAAGGGCACGCCTTCATCTGTGACGGATACGATGGCGATGGACTATACCACATCAATTGGGGATGGGGTGGACTCTCTGAAGGGTATTTCCGCTTGCAAGTGCTGAATCCCGCTGCCCAGGGTACAGGTGGCGGTGTGGGAAGTCTTGGATATACTTACGGTCAGACAATGGTCGTGGGCATCAGTCCCAAACAACTGGATGAAAATGTAGAAGGAAGCGATAATGCCAATAAGGTGAAAGTGGAGGCACTGAAAATGGTGGATGGTTCCAACTCTGTTTATAATTATTCAGGAAGTGCTTTTAGCAGTGTGAATGTGAAGTATTCTTTCAGCGTAACTGCTTCTGGTACATACGTTCTCGGATTAGGACTTTATCGGGGTGAGGAATTGTTGCAAAGCCAATCATTAGGTAGTCAAAACGTGACTTCCGGGAATACTTGGACGTTTTCTTCGTTCGGTCTTTGGGGGTTGGGAAGATCACTTCAAAATGGTGTCTATCAGATAAAGTGCATTTTCAAGGAAAATGGTAGCTCTCAATGGGATAAGAACGAAGATGGTGACTACAAGTATATAGAGGTGACAATAGCCGGCGACACGGCCACTTTTGTGGAGAAGGAGGAATATCCGCAGGTGGAAGTGACAAGCGTGGAACAACGTGATGGCGGACTGAGAAAACGGATTAGAGCTTATATCAAGAATACGAGCGAGATGAATTTCGACGGTTCAATGTTGTTGCTAATCAATGATGCTTTATATAGCAAGGAAAACGTTTATGTAAATGCTGGCGATGAAAGCTTTATAGACTTCCTCTTCAACTATTCCAATACAGATCCCGTTCATCTCAAGATAGCGTGTAGGACATCGTCGAATGTGGTGTATGACAACGAGAATTTCTCCATAGTCAGTGTCTTGCCACAACAAAATCCCGAGGTGCTGGCATACGAAATGAGAAATATCGACAGCAATAAGATGTATGGCACGCTTGCCGAGGCTTGCATCACTCTGAGAAACAATAGTGAAACAGATTATGAAGGAACTGCCGAGATGACCGTTTATAAACGAAAAGCACCTAATAGCACAAGTTGGTCCATCCTGTCGTCTTCTACTGACATCTCTCTCAAGGCTGGCGAGACCAAGGATGTTTTGGTGCATTATACTGGTTTGGCTTATGGAGACGAGGTGTTCTTCAATGTAAGTTGTGCAGGTCGTTCCTATTCAAATGGTAGCTTCAGCACAGCACTTATTGTAACTCCTGGGTATGTGGAATGGGATGGCAATGGCGTCCGTTCGGCTCATGGATTGGCAAGCAAAATCACTGTTTCTTCTGATGCCTCTGCCGTTAGCTTCGAGGGAATCGACATGGCATCCAGAACCATCACGCCGAGCGCGAACCCTAATACAATATATTATTTGGATGGTACAGCAAGCGTTCCTTCTTCGTTGAGTGGGAAAAATGTGGTAAAGGGCACAAAAGCTGTTGGCAACGTGAATTTTGTTGCTGGCTATCCTTGCTTTGTGCCTGCTGATTTTGATGTGGATGCCACTGTGGCATATACCCACACATCAACTTCTGTTTGTGATGGCAGAAAAGGCTGGCAGACCGTAACACTACCTTTCGGAGTTCAAAAGGTGAAGGCTGAAGGTGAGATAATTGACTGGAATCGTGACGAAACAGATGATGGAAAAGATTTCTGGCTTAAGTCTTTCGTCGATGTGCAGAATGACAAGGCTCATTTCATGAATGCTGCGGAATGGGTGCCCAACGAGCCTTACCTTCTCGGACTGCCCTCGTCATTCATCGAAAAGGATGTGGTGATGTCTGCCAATGGCACAAGGGTGTACAAGTCGGGAGCATCTGCAATGGTGGGCAGTGGATACAACTTTGTTGGGGCTACTGGCAATCGTTCTCTTGACAAGGCGTTCGTGCTCAATGACATAGGTAATGCTTTCGAACTAAAAACACCAGCTGAAATACAAGCAGGACAAGCTTACTTTGTTGCCTTGTCTGCTTCCAATGCCAACGAGATCTTGTATATCGACTTCGGAGGATTGATTGGCGATGTCAATGGTGATGGAGAGATTTCTGTGTCTGATATAATGGGTATTGTTAATTACGTTTTAGGCGTGGAACAGAATGTGTTCATATTGGAGAATGCTGATGTCAATGGAGATGGCGATATCTCAGTGGCTGATGTTCTCGGATTGGTTAACAAGTATCTTGAATAATGGGAGAAAGGACCTTGAATTTCAGACGGCAACAAATCCTGTAGGTCTGATTGCCGATTTAGGATATAATGGTGGCGGCTTGTCAAGTCGTCACCATTTTCTGTCTTTTGGTGTGAATAATTACTTTTTTGTGCTCTTTTTCGTTATTCATTGAAATTTGTTGCTTTTTTCGCACGATAATTCGTAACTTTGCAAACTCAAAGAGGCGTGCATGCTTTTGTGGGTGCTTGCCACACCTGAATAATGGTGGATATAGCTAATTCTGACATACCTTTTTATGACTCAAAATATATTCAAAGGACTGGGTATTGCTTTGGTGACTCCATTCAAGACTGATGGAAGTGTTGATTACGAGGCTCTCGAAAGATTGGTTGACTATCAGCTTGACAATGGGGCTGATTTCCTGTGCATCCTTGCTACTACTGGCGAGACTCCATGTCTCAGCGCAGAAGAGAAGTCGTGCATCAAACAACAAATCGTGAGACAGGTGAATGGACGTGTGCCCATACTTATGGGCTGCGGTGGAAACAATACCGCAGCTGTCGTTCATGAACTTCAAGTGGGTGACTTCCAAGGCATTGATGGAATACTTAGCGTATGTCCTTATTACAACAAGCCATCGCAGGAAGGGCTTTACAGACATTTCAAGGCAATAGCGGAAGCCACATCGTTGCCAGTGGTGCTCTACAATGTGCCAGGACGTACTGGCATCCTCATGAAAGCGGAGACTACTTGCAGACTGGCACACGATTGTCCAAACATCGTCGCCATTAAGGAGGCAAGTGGTAGTTTGGAACTTGTAGATGAGATAATAAAGCATAAGCCTGCTGACTTTGACGTGATAAGCGGTGACGACGCTCTTACTTATCCCATGGTGGCAAGTGGTGCTGTTGGAGTGATTTCTGTCATTGGCAATGCTCTGCCCAAGGAATTCTCAAGGATGATTCGCCTTGAGTTCAATAACGAATATGCTGCCGCACGCGTCATACACCACAAGTTCACCGATCTGTATAGCCTGCTTTTTGTTGATGGCAATCCCGCAGGAGTAAAGGCTTTGTTGCATGAAATGGGGTTCATAGAAAATGTGCTGCGCTTGCCTCTCGTCCCAACAAGAGTCACTACTTTGCAAAAGATGAGTGAAATACTGAAAGGGCTTAAACTTTAAAGTAAAAGCCACGCTAATGGAAGAGAGGAGAATAATTCATGAGATAACGCCACTCATGGGCAAGGATGTGCTCTATATTGCTGACAGGCACAAGAAAGAGTTTACATATCCCATTCACAACCATGAGGTGTTCGAACTTAACTTTGTGGAACATGCCGCAGGGGTGAGGCGAATCGTTGGCGACAGCAGCGAGGTGATAGGGGAGTACGACTTGGTGCTGATAACAAGTCCGGATTTGGAACATGTCTGGGAGCAATACCAATGTAAAAGTGAGGACATAAGGGAAATCACGGTGCAGTTCAACTTGCAACTTGGTAAGGACACTCTCTTCGACCGTACTCCTTTCCTTTCCATACGGAAGATGATGAACGAGGCACGAAAAGGACTTAGCTTCCCCGTGAGTGCCATAATGAAGGTGTATGGGATGCTCGACACCTTGAGCAGCGTCAAAGAGGGCTTCTATGCCGTAATGCAGTTTCTTAGCATCCTCTATGAGCTGTCCAAATGCGAAGGGGCGAAACCTCTTGCTTCATCAAGTTTCGCAAAAATAGCGGTGGAGGATGACAGCAGGAGAATTCTAAAGGTGAAAAACTACATCAGCAAAAATTATATGGATGAGGTCAGGCTGCCACAGTTGGCTGATATTGCCGGCATGAGTCCAAGTGCTTTTTCCAGGTTTTTCAAACTGCATACAGGAAGGAACCTCACTGACTATATCATCGATATCAGATTGGGGGCTGCATCGAGAATGCTTGTTGACACAACAAACAGCATATCAGAGATTTGTTTTGAATGTGGCTTCAACAATCTGAGCAATTTCAACCGCATATTTAAAAAGAAAAAAGGGTGCAGCCCTTCCTCTTTCAGAGAAAATTACCACAAGACCAGGATTGTGGTTTGATAAGACGGACAAAAAATGCCATTCGTTTTCTAATGACTATCTTTTGGTAGTGGAAAACGAATGGCATTGTTAGATACCACGCTCGATTAGTAGTTCTGTGCAGACAACTCGAAATAGCTTTGTGGGTGGTCGCATACAGGGCATGTCTCTGGCGCTGCTTTGCCAATGACAATATGTCCGCAGTTGCGGCATTGCCAAATGCTGTCGCCTTCACGTGAGAACACCACTTTGTCCTCTATGTTTTTCAACAGCTTGCGATAACGCTCTTCATGGTGCTTCTCGATGGCAGCCACGCCACGGAATTTGGCGGCGATGTCGTCGAAGCCTTCTTCTTCAGCCTCACGTGCCATGCGCTCATACATGTCGGTCCATTCGAAATTCTCACCGTCGGCAGCGGCTTTCAGATTCTCTGGTGTGCTGCGGATGCTGCCACCTTCAAGTAGCTTGAACCACATCTTGGCGTGTTCTTTCTCGTTGTTGGCGGTCTCCTCGAAGATGGCGGCTATCTGCTGGTATCCGTCTTTCTTTGCCTTCGAAGCCCAATAAGAGTACTTGTTGCGTGCCTGGCTCTCACCTGCAAATGCTTCTTGCAGGTTGCGTTCTGTTTTTGTTCCTTTCAATTCTTTCATGTTGTGTAAGTGTTTTGGTTGTATGTTTTGTTGCTTGTTCCTATATGGTTATCTCCCCACAAAGCGACTGGTTCATGTATTCACGGATGATTCGGTGGTCGCTGTACATCGCTTGGAGGTGCATCAATTTGGCTACCGCACTTTCCACCGTACTGTCGTATCCGCTCACAACACCGGCATCCTTGAGCTGCAGGCCGGTGTCATAACGGTTCATCTCCACACTGCCTGAGATACACTGGCTGATGTTGACAACTATCACACCACGAAGGCTTGCTTCCAATAAAAGCTTCACCAGCCATGGCTGTTGTGGGGCGTTTCCGCTGCCGAAGGTGCGCATCACCACCGAACGCAATTCTGGAGCATCCACTACATGTCTTAGGAAACACTCTTGGATTCCAGGGAAAAGCGACAGTATTATCACGTTGGGGTTCATGCTCGTGTGAGGTATCATCGGACGGGTGTAGTCGGGCGTGAGAATGTGGTGGTCATGGTATGTGAAGTTTACTCCGGCATTGCAGAGAACCGGATGGTTGAAGGAGGCAAAGGCGTCAAAGCCATCTGCAGACTGTTTTGTGGACCTGTTGCCGCGCAACAACCTGCCACCGAAATATATGCTTACCTCTGGGACACGAGGCCTGCCGTCGTCGGTATGGTCGGCTGCAAGCTCCACGGCTGTCAACAAGTTTTCCTTGCCATCAGTGCGCAACTGTCCTATAGGCAGTTGGCTGCCTGTTAGAATTACAGGCTTGGTCAGGTTCTCAAGCATGAATGAGAGGGCTGACGCTGTATATGCCATGGTGTCGGTGCCATGAAGAATGACAAAACCATCGTATTGGTCGTATTTGTCGGAAATGATTGTTACCAACTGTGCCCACATCGCCGGGGTGATGTCACTTGAATCTACTGGCGGGTTGAAATGGTAGGTGTCTATACCTGTATCGAGATATTTGAATTCTGGTAGATTCTCCACCAAATGACTGAAATCCAATGGCTCCAAAGCTTGGGTTATTGGATTGCGACCCATGCCTATTGTGCCTCCTGTATATATGAGGAGAACTTTGCCAGTGCGGCTGTAAGTGGTCACGGGGAGGGTGGGTGAATTCATGTACGACATCGTTTGCGTAAAAAATTAGTGCAAATATAACTCTAAAAACTCGCTTCCACAAATAATTTTATTATATTTGCAAAACTTTCTTCAACTTGCGACAACAATCATTCAACAAAAACAAATCATACTTATGAAAAAATTCATGGACGACAATTTCCTGCTCGAAACAGCTACTGCGCAGGACCTTTTCCACAACCACGCTGCAAAAATGCCTATCATCGACTACCACTGCCATCTGATTCCAGAAATGGTGGCATCCGACCACAAATTTAGCTCTATTACGGAGCTATGGCTCGGTGGAGACCACTATAAATGGCGTGCTATGAGAACAAATGGCGTAGATGAGAGATTCTGCACAGGCAAGGACACTTCCGATTGGGAAAAATTTGAAAAATGGGCAGAGACGGTACCTTATACTTTCAGAAATCCCCTGTATCATTGGACTCATCTGGAACTGAAGACAGCTTTCGGCATAAATAAGTTGCTCAGCCCCAAGACTGCAAGGGAAATTTTCGACGAGTGCAACGAAAAACTCAAGTTGCCTGAATATACCGCACGAGGATTCATGAGACGCTATAATGTGGAGTGTGTATGCACCACAGATGACCCCGTGGATGACTTGAGGTTCCACAAACAGACAAGGGAGAGCGGGTTCGAGATAAAGATGATTCCTGCTTGGAGACCCGATAAGGCAATGAATATTGAGAAGCCTGATTTTGCTGATTATGTAAAGCAACTGGCAGAAGTGGCAGATATGGAAATCAGCAGTTTCAAGGACATGGTGGACGCTCTAAAGAAACGTCATGACTTCTTCCATGAGAATGGATGCCGACTCAGCGACCACGGCATAGAGGAGTTCTATGATGAACCTTATACCGACAGCCAGATTGAAATCATTTTTGCCAAGGCATTGCGCTCGCAGTGTCTCAGCAATGAGGAGGTGCGCCAATACAAGCATTGTTTCCTCACTGTGATGGCAGAAATGGACTATGACAGCAACTGGACCCAGCAGTTCCACTATGGGGCAATTCGCGACAACAACAGTCTGATGTTCAAGAAACTTGGTCCTGACACAGGCTTTGATTCCATTGGAGAGTTCAATACTGCAAGGGCTATGAGCACTTTCCTCAACCACCTCAATGAGGAAGGAAAACTTACAAGGACTATTCTTTATACTCTCAACCCATGTGCAAATGAGGTGATTGCCACCATGTTGGGTAACTTCCAGGATGGTTCCTGCCCAGGAAAGATACAGTTTGGCTCTGGATGGTGGTTCAACGACCAACTTGATGGCATGACAAGGCAAATGAATGCTCTCTCAGTGCTTGGACTGCTTAGCAGATTTGTAGGAATGCTCACCGACTCTCGTTCATTCTTGTCATATCCAAGACATGAGTATTTCAGAAGATTGCTCTGCAACTTGCTTGGCAACGATGTGGAGAAGGGGCTGCTGCCAGATGACATGGAGTCTCTCTACAGAATGGTTGAGGACATCAGCTACAACAACGCAAAGAACTATTTCAAGTTCTATTGATTTGTTGATTGTCTTTCATTCTCATGGGGGTGACCCTCGCCTTCTTGATATAGTAATGAAGACTCTTTGATAAACATAAACAATAGCTTGGCACACGGTTGCCAAGCTATTTTTTTATCATTACTATGCAAATTTATTTGTCAGTTCCAAAAAAAGCATTAATTTTGCAGAAATTTTTAATAACCCTTTTGAAAAGATGAAGAAACTTCTTATACCACTGGTAGCCATCGTGGCAATGATGTTTGTGAATAGTTGTGAGTCGAGCAAGCAGGTGCCTTACATGCAAAATATCGATAGCATAAGTCTTGCTGCTTCACAGTATCTCTTTGATGCACGCATCAAGCCAAAAGACATGTTGCACATTACTGTGCACAGCACCAACGCCGCGGCTTCCGCACCTTTCAACCTTTATGTATCCAGACACTTGAGCTCCAGTGGAGAAATATCTTCAAGTGCCGGTTCATTGCAGAGCTATCTCGTAGAGAATGATGGTACTATCAATTTCCCTGTAATAGGACGTTTACAGGTTCTTGGACTCACAAAGAAAGAATGTGAAACATTGATAGAGCAAAAGATATCTCCTTATTTCGCCAAGACTGAGACGCCCGTTGTAACAGTGTCGTTGGCAAGCTTTAGAATCACCCTCATCGGTGACCTTGCACGTCCTTCTGTAGTTACAGTGGGAACGGAGAAAATGAGCATACTCGAGGCTCTCGCAAGCGCTGGTGACCTTACACTTTATGGTAAGCGTCAGAACGTGATGCTTATTCGTGAGGATGCTACAGGAAAGAAGAGTGTACACCGTATTGACTTGACGGATGCCAATTTCATCAACTCTCCTTATTACTACGTACAGCAGAACGACATTATATATGTAGAACCTAATGCTACAAAAGCTAAGAACTCTGCTCTTGGACAGTCTGTGACAATCTGGTTCTCATTTATCAGTATTGCTACTTCTGTGGCTTCCCTCCTCGTCAATATCCTTAGAGATTAAGAGGGGCTGTTGAAAAATATATTATGTAGCCTTTCCAATGACGTTCTCGATGAGGGACGATATTGGAAAGGCTTCATTCATTTAAGATTATTTGTTGTCGAGGCTAATTTGTTTTTATTATGAGACGTGTGGTTCTTTCCTTAATCTTTGCTGTTGCTCTCGCTCTTGGGGGCAAGGCACAAGTATATACTGTAGAGGATTCTCTCAACTGGGGATTGGTTTCAGCACAACAGGTCGAACAATTATCCACACAAGCTGCATTGGGACATTCTTTTTCTCTCTATGCCTTGGGGCGATGCTTCCTGAGTGGATTGGGAGTGGAGAAGAATAGATACAAGGCTGCTGAGTGCTTTGCCAAAGCAGCAGAAAAAGACCATACTCAAGCTCTATATTATATGGGCTTTTGTTATAGGTTTGGCTATGGGGTGGCTAAAGACGACATCAGGGCCAACAGCTTTTTTAATAAAGCTGTCAAATGGCTTGAAAAAGAGATGGATAAAGACCCTTATGCTCCTTACTACCTTGCTTTGTGCTATAATAATGGTTTTGGCGTGGAAAAAGATGTGAATCGTGGCGTTGAAATGTACAACAAGGCAATAGCCATGGGCAATACCCAGGCAATGGTGGCTTTGGCTAATGATTACCTGGTGGGCAGCAATGTGGCAATGGACCAGACGAAGGCTGTGCAACTATTCAATGAGGCCGCTGACAAGAACAATCCCATGGCACAACTGAGCCTTGGCTACTGCTATTTTGATGGCACGGGTGTGCCAGTAGATAAGGAAAAGGCTAAATCGCTTTTCCAGAAAGCGGCAGACCAAGGTCTTGAGGCTGCGAAAAAAGCTTTGGATTTGTAATTCTTGGTGTTTCCAATTCTGTGATATGATTGATTATTCAGCCTTTCAAGGCAAGAAAGCTGCTTTTTACACCCTTGGATGCAAATTGAATTTCTCAGAGACTTCCACATTTGCAAGACAGTTGCAGGATATGGGGGTGAATGTGGCAAATAAGGGTGAAAAAGCTGACTTGTGCGTCATCAATACTTGCTCGGTTACTGATGTAGCCGACCATAAATGCCGACAGGCTATTCATAAACTTGTAAGAAACCATCCCGACGCTTTTGTGGTGGTCACAGGTTGCTATGCTCAATTGTCTCCACAAAAGGTTGGAGATATTCCTGGGGTGGATTTGGTGCTTGGGGCTAACGAGAAGGCTTCTCTGATGCAATATCTTTCAGAAGCATGGACTGTTGGGAAAAAGTCTGAGGCTCCAGCCAAATGCTTCACTGTAAAAACAAAGTATATCCGTTCCTTTGCTCATAGCTGCTCAAGAGGAAACCGAACCAGATACTTCCTCAAAGTGCAGGATGGATGCGATTATTTCTGCACCTATTGCACCATCCCCTATGCTCGTGGGTTCAGTAGGAGCGCTACCATAAGCGACCTCGTGGGACAGGCTGAGCAAGCTGCTCGTGAGGGTGGAAAGGAAATCGTTATCACTGGTGTCAATATAGGTGATTTCGGAAAGAACACAGGAGAAAGCTTCATCGACTTGGTCAAGGCTCTTGACAAGGTGGATGGCATAGAACGCTATCGCATCAGCAGTATAGAGCCTGACTTGATGACGGATGAATTGATAGAGTATTGTGCCCAAAGCAGGGCTTTCATGCCTCATTTCCATGTGCCTTTGCAGAGTGGAGCGGACGAGGTGTTGAAAATAATGCACCGTAGATATGATACCGCACTCTTCGCTCGAAAGGTGAAACTTGTAAAGAGTTTGATGCCCGATGCCTTTATCGGAGTGGATGTAATCGTGGGAATGAGGGGAGAGACCGATGAATATTTCAAGAAGACGGAGGATTTCCTCATGTCGCTGGATGTCTCACAGTTGCATGTGTTCCCTTATTCTGAAAGACCTGGAACGGCTGCCCTGCGCATCCCTCTTGTTGTTGGCGAGGCTGAGAAGAAACGGCGGGCGGCACGGTTGCTGGCTCTTTCAGATGAAATGACTCATGGATTCTATGAGCGACACATGGGGCAGACGGCTGAAGTGCTGATGGAGAAGGCTCAGCGTGGAAAGGCTATGCATGGCTTCACAAAAAACTATATACGTGTGGAACTGCCTCCGCTTGTTTCCGACCCTTCTCTCGACAACCAAATAGTGAGCGTGCAATTGATGGACTTCAATAAAGACAAGACAGCACTGATGGCTGCCATTAACAAGTGAGCTTATGGACAAGGTGGCAGTGGTGATACTTAATTGGAACGGACGGGAAATGCTCGACAAATATCTCTCCTCTGTTGTCGCTTTTTCCAAAGATGCTGTCGTGTATGTGGCTGATAATGCTTCTACTGATGGTTCCGTGACTTATTTGCGTGATCATTTCCCCGATGTGAGACTGATCTTGTTTGACAAGAATTGGGGCTTTGCAGAGGGATATAATAAAGCTTTGGCTCAAGTTAAGGCAGAGTATTTCGTGTTGCTCAATTCTGACATAGAAGTTACCTGCGACTGGCTGACGCCAATGGTGAAATGGATGGACAATCACCCGGAGGTGGCTGCTTGTCAGCCAAAATTGCTGTCCTTAACCCATCGTGATAGTTTTGAGTATGCAGGTGCTGCAGGCGGCTTTATCGACCGCTTGGGATACCCTTTCTGTCGGGGACGCATATTTGACGTGGTGGAAGATGACCATGGACAATACGACAAGCCGTGCGAGGTGCTGTGGGCTACTGGGGCTTGTCTGATGATTAGGGCTGAGGATTACTTTAAGGCAGGTGGACTCGATGGACGCTTCTTTGCTCACAATGAGGAAATAGACTTGTGCTGGAGACTTTCAACAATGGGTAGAAAGGTGTATTGTCTGCCTTTCTGCTTTGTGTATCATCTTGGAGGTGGTACACTGCCTAAAGGTAATCCAAGGAAGACTTTTCTGAATTTTCGAAACAACCTGACCATGCTCTACAAGAACCTGCCTGATGATGAATTGAAACATGTCATGAGGTTGAGGTGGTTTTTGGATTATCTTGCTGCTTTCCAAACTTTGATTCTCAATGGAAATTGGGGGGATTGCAAGGCAATATTCCAGGCAAGAAAGGCATTCCGGAAATGGTTGCCGCAATTCAAGGAAGACAGAAAGCGCATACAGGCTGCAAGATGTGTGGGAAGGGTGGAACAGCGAACTTCATTCTATATATTGTGGCAGTATCACATCCGAAGAAAAAGGAAGTTTTCTGAATTGCCTTTATAAGCCTATATAAAAAGTAACGGCCCAGTCTATTGACCAGGCCGTTTTTAGGCTTTTCTTGTTCGTCGTGATTACTCAGCAACAGTGCTGTCGGCGGGAGCCTCAGTTACAGTGCTATCAGCAGGAGCCTCAGTGGCGGTGCTGTCAGCAGCAGTAGCGGTGCTGTCAGTAGCTTCTACAACTTCCTCTACAGCTTCCTCTTCAGGAGCAGCTTCTGTCTTAGGAGCATTGTCACAAGCAGCAAAAGTCATGGCTGCCATAGCTACGAACATAAAAAACAATTTCTTCATTTTTTCTTTGCTTTTATTAATCTGTAAAACGTATGTTTGTTAAAACGATGCAAAGGTATGAATTCTTTTTTGTATCAAAACTATTTTTTCATCTTTTTTTTGCCCGATTTTGTAACATTTTTGCAATGTGTTGATAATCAGGATTTTGTGAAAGGTTAAATAGTGTTAACAAAAATTGTGTGCGCACAAAAGGGTGTCATTTCCACACTTCTTGTATTGCATTGCCTATGCAGCAGTCGGGCATTTGTATGTGAAGCATGGCGCAAACTGTGGCTGCTATGTCCGTCATGTAGGTGGGTGTGCTTGTGCTTCCTTCCTTCACATGCCATCCCATGAAGATTAGTGGGATATGTGAGTCGTCTGGGTTCCATGTGCCATGGGATGTGCCTTTGTAGTCGGGTCCTACTGTGCCATGCATGTGGCTGCCTTGGAGTATCACCCCGATGTCGCCACTACGCATACGATTGTATCCGTTGATGATGCGCTCGCGGAGGAATTGTGGAACGCATGCATTGGCGATGTCGTCATAATCTACCACGTATGCGAATTGTGGGTCTTGCTTCAGCAAGGCAACAGCTTCCTTTTTCACTTTTTGCAGGTCGAGATGGTTCTGCTCGATGAATCCATGGTCAAGATATATGCGGCAGTCCATGATATGTGCTACATAGTTGCCTTCTTTTCCAAATGTGCTTGCCAAATGCTTGTTCAGCTTTTCTTTTACCGGTTGTGATGAATAGCCGCCGCCAGGCAGTTTGTGGGCATTCATAAAGTTGCCGTTGTGTACCGCTCCGTGGTCGGCTGTGAGGAAGAGCAGGTATTTCCCTTCACCTACTTCTCTATCGAGCACTTGCAGGAAATGTGCCAGGTCTTTGTCCAGCTGCATATATACATCGTGGTTTTCCTTGCCACGAGTGCTGTAGGTGTGTCCGATGGCGTCGGTGGATGAGATGCTGACGGCTATCATGTCGGTGACGTCATGCTTGCCTAAACGTTCGTTTTTCAACAACTCTTCAGCCATTTTGAACGTCATTGTGACTCCTTGTGTCGAGGTCTTTATGTCGAAATTGGGTTTCGTGTTGTTCTTGCTGTTGAAATAATCCACCCATTTGGGCAACTTGTCCATGTAGTAGCTGCTGGTGATGAAGTGTCCGGCTGCTCCATCCCACCAATATGCTCCGTCTGCTGCATGTCCGGCGGGAAGGATGGAAGCACGGTCTTTCAGTGCCACTCCGAACACTTTCGATTTGAAGTTGGTCGCCAACTTCAGTTGGTCGCCAATAGTGTTGGCAAGCAGGTTGCGTGGTGAGCATTTGCCATCCTTGTGGCTGATGTCCGAACCTATGGCATGCACTGTGGTGTCGGTCACACTTGTCACATTCCTTCCATTGAGAATGAAATTGTTGCCTGCTATGCCTGTGAAGGCTGGTACCGACCCTGTATATACACAGCTGTGGCCAATGGCAGTGACAGTGGGGACGTAGTTTATCATTGTGTTCTCGCAACTGAAACCTTTGCTTAGAAGGCGTTTCAGTCCGTTGTCGCCATACTGGTCGTAATAATAGTATAGATAGTCCCATCTCATTTGGTCCACTACTATTCCCACTATCAGTTTGGGACGATTGACTTCTGCACTCCACGATGTGATGAATGAAAGTGCAAGAATGATGGTTGTTAGAGCTTTTTTCATATTATTATACAGTTTGAGATGCACAAATTTATACTTTTTCTTTGTCTTTTCCAAATTCTTGCTTCTTTCTTTTCTTTATTCCCCTTTTTTCTCTCTTTTTTTACATGATTATTAGCTTGTATCTTGGGAAAGTTGTGTTTTTTGCATTTTTCCAAGATTTTTTTTGTTTGTTCTGTAAAAAGATAGTATATTTGCACTTATAATTGATTGAGGAATTAATACTGACATTTTTGACGTATCATTTTAGGCAGGTTTAGGGCATTTTATGCTCTTTTCGTTGCTTTGGTGATAATGCATGTTGCATATGCTGCAACTTATGTATGTTGATGATGGTGGCATGTCCTCTTTCGGCAGGTTATCAGAGGATGCCTGTGTTTCATGAACTATAATAATTCATATTTTTTTATTCGATAGGATAATTTGAGTGTTAGTTTCAGGGTATGACAAATTGATAAATTTTCAATGCTGATCTTTTAATTCTGTGACACCCAAAAATTCCTCCACCGTGAGGTGCAGGAATTGGCGGGGGTCATTTTTTTTAATATTGGTCTTGTGCCTTTTCCCAAACGGTCGTTGTTTATTTCGAAAGCGACTAATAATTTGACATGAAAAAAGTGTGCCACTGGGGCACACTCTTAAATAATAATATTGAAGTTTTGCTTATTCTTCCACAATGCCGGCTTCAATCCATTTTGCCACCACGGTTTTCACGTCTTCACGAGCGCGCTCGAAGTCCAATGGTGTGTTCTCGTCGATTTGGTAATTGTCCACCAAGAGTTGGGCAAGGTCGTCGTAGGTGAACTCCTTGCCGCTTATGCTGTTCCAAAGGAAAGCTGACGTTTCGTTCATGCTGATGATGTTTGTGAAGTCAATGTTTTCCTTGCCTTCTGCCACGATGATTTGCTCGCCGCAAACTTCACGTAGGTTGAATCCTTGTTTTGCTTTCATAAATGATGATTTTTGGAAAATGGGTGATGATGTTGTTATTTCAATTTTTGTATTCCTTCTGGTAGCTTTACCTTGAATATTTTAAGCCATATGCGTCGATATGCTGCCAATAGGTATCTGCGTATGGGGCGCAAGCGAGTCCAAAACCATGAATACACTTTCCATTTGGTGCCATCGATGCGGTCAAGCTTTGTTCGCCCTTTGCGGTAGAATCCCACTACGCCAGCCCTGAAATCTTTCAGTTTGCAATGCTCGCAGCCCAAGTTGCCGTCGCCCATGAGAGTGACATTTTCACCTTTGATGCTTATGATGCGGTGAAGCACATAATGGCCTGGCTCTACTTCTGCCAATACAGGGTCGCCCACTTTTAGGTTTTGGGGACTTGTGAGAATTGCCTTGTCGCGTTGTGATTCCAGGAATGGTCTCATGCTGTCTCCACGAAGATTGATTGTGACGGTATGTCCTTTCTTTATTTCCTCGATGACAATGGGGAAGAAAAGGCTGTTTTCCATCTGCATGCTCTTCATTTTCGGCATGTGGTCTCTGGATGTGTTTTGACTCATTTCGTTTGCTTGTTCTTAGTCTTTTATGGCTATTGCCTCGTTGCACACTTCTGCAGCCTCCTTGTTGGGAAGGCAGTGCAATATGTATGCATTGGTGCATTCCACCACCTTCGTCACCGTGTCGCAAATATTCCTGTACTCTTTTACATCCCATTTCAGGCTGCTTACGGAGGCGAGGATGGAGGTGAAGGCTTCGATGGGGGAGAGTTTCTCCACCCAGTTCCTGCTGTCGCGGTCGATGCGCGTCAGGGCACCGAGTTTTGCTTTTGTGTTGCGGTAGCAGGGAGTCTTGCCACTCCAAGGGCTACCATAGATATATGCCTTGCCGTCGATGACGCGGATGATGGGGTTGTCGTCATTCATCAACTCGCAGTTGGGGAGGAAGCGCAACCACATGCTTACCTGGGTGGATTTGCCAGTGCCGCTGATAGCGTGGAATGCATAGCCATAATCTCCTTGTCTCACTAATGAGGAGTGTATGAGCAATGTCTGCTTGTCGCTTGTAGCCATTCCAAATCCCATCATCATGGCATAATTGATGCCGAAGCAACGCATGTCATAATTTCCCGTTAGAGCCAATTTCACTTCATGAAAGTCCTCTGAAACTTGGAACATGCAGCATTCTATTTCACTGAGGTCTTTGAAGATGAATTGGTAACCGCCATTCTTTATGTCGTCTATGATGATGTTGCCATTGCCTGTTTCAAAGACCTTGATTCTTTCACGCTCTTCTTTCGGGATGGTTGGCAGGTCGTCGTCAACATACAAGTTAAAAACAATGTCTTCTTCGTTTGGGTTGTCCTCAAGGAAAGGGTAATATGCCATCATGAGGTTCATGTTGTTGAGCTTGTTGTCGGCAAACGTCACCTTTACATGGTGTTCTGCTATGCAGAAATAGTGGGTTTCCTTGCTTGTCATTATTATCTGGTAGTGTTGTTTTTAATGTCGTGGAGGCATGGCTGGTGGTGTGTCCTCTTCGCCTTCATTGTTTCCACGGCGGCCATTGTTTTTAAGTGAGCCGCGTGATTTCTTGTCTTTTGATTTCTCAAGGCGTTTTTTATCCTTTTTGCTAATGCTGGCACTTGTGCCATCATCGTAGATGACATCTGGCTGTATGATGGAGAATGTGAATTCTTCTTCATCTATTTCGCGGAGGTCATAATGCTTGGGGTGCTTTTTTGTACCGTTGAGCTTCTTCCTCAAACGTGCATATTTCTTTAGAATCTTTTTCTCATTTGTTGCAAATTCCACAAGGCAAGTGCGTGATGATATGCCTTGCTGGGTGAAATAGCTCCGCAGTTGGTTGGAGTATTCGTGGCGTTTCAACAAAAAATCGGTCTTGTCGTCCACCCATGCGCTATCCAATATCTGTATGTCTGTTATATAGACAAGTGAGTCAGTGAAGGATATGGCGGAGCCAAAAATATAAATTGGTGTGCATTTAATCTTGCCCCATGTGGGAATGGCGGAAAATATAATGCACACGATAATTATTGCTTTCAGGATTTTTCTCATCAATGATTGTTTCCTTTTACCTTAAAACTTTAATTTTTAGCCTTTTTGAGCCTTATTGTCCAAGATATGCCTTTAGCAACTTGTTCTTTGTGTTGTGTCGCAACCTTCTGATGGCCTTCTCTTTGATTTGCCTTACACGCTCGCGTGTCAGACCAAATTTGTCTCCGATTTCTTCCAGTGTCATTTCTGGCTGGTTGATGCCGAAGAATGCTTCTATTATGAGGCGTTCGCGCTCGTTGAGGGTCAGCAGGGCACGATTTATCTCATTACGCAAGGACTCCATCACCAGTTCGGTGTCTGCCATGGGGGCGTCGTCGTTTGGAAGGATGTCTATCAGACTGTTCTCTTCGCCATCTGCCAATGGTGCGTCCATGGAGATGTGGCGTGTGTTCACTTTCAGGGCATCCTCTATCTTGTCCTCTGGCAATTCCACAGAAGCTGCAATCTCGTCGATGCTTGGGCGGCGCTCGTTCTCTTGCTCAAACTGGTTGAGCACCTTGCTTATCTTGTTTACCCACCCCACCTGGTTGAGTGGCAGCCTCACAATCCTGCTTTGTTCGGCAATGGCTTGCAGGATGCTCTGTCTTATCCACCACACGGCGTATGAGATGAACTTGAAGCCTCTTGTCTCGTCGAATTTCTCTGCCGCCTTGATTAGTCCAAGGTTGCCCTCGTTGATGAGGTCGGGCAGGCTGAGACCATGGTTTTGATATTGCTTTGCTACAGATACAACAAATCGCAAATTGGCACGCGTCAGCTTCTCCAATGCCTTTCTGTCGCCTTTGCGGATGCGCTGGGCAAGTTCCACTTCCTCTTCAACGGAGATTAGCTCTTCGCGCCCTATTTCTTGCAGATACTTCTCAAGAGATGCGCTCTCTCGATTGGTAATCGATTGTGTGATTTTCAGTTGTCTCATGTAGCATTAATCTAAGTGGATGCAAAAATACTACTATTTTGTCTAAACGACAAACAAATGCGCAAATATTTGCGCATTTGTTTGGTATTTTCACAACTTGTAGGTAATGGTGTCAACCCATTGGCACAAGATGTATGCAAGCATGTCAGTCGCTCAATGGCACGGCAAAGTATTTCTTCTTTCCTGTCGGGTAAATGCCTTGGATGATGAGCACTGGATCCTTGCTTGTGGATGCTTCTTTCACCACTTTTTGTATGTCGTCGATGGTCTTCATTGGCTCGTCATTCACCTTCTGTATGATGAATCCTTTTGCCACGCCTTCATCCTGGAGCTTGCCTTTGTTTATCTTGATGACCTCCAGACCGTAGTTGATGCCGAGTTGCTTCTTCTGGTCATCGGTTATCTCTCTGAAATTGGCGCCCAAGATGTCCAGGTCGGCGGTCTTCACCACGTCGGTGGTGCCTTGTGAGTTCTTCAGGGTGACGGTCTTTTCCTTCTTCGACTTTTTGTGCAGATAGGTGATTCTCACTTGGTCGCCTGGTCTCTTGTTGGCAAGTATTTCTTGGAGCTCTGCCATCTTTGTCACTTTCTTTCCATCTACAGCGGTAATCACGTCGCCTTCTTCCAGGCCGGCATCAGAGCCTGCACCGCCTTCCTCTACCTTTTGGATATATACACCATCGTTGGTGCCAAGGTCCACCTCATTGCCTTTGGCTTTCTGGCTGTCGATATAACGATGTACGTCAGAGCCTTGGATGGCAAGCACAGCACGTTGCACCGTACCATATTTCTTCAGGTCGCTCACCACCTTGTTCATGATGGTGGTAGGAATGGCAAAGCCATAACCGCTATAGCTGCCTGTTTGGGAGTAGAGCATGGCGTTTATTCCCACCAGCTCGCCTTGTGTGTTCACTAACGCACCTCCTGAATTGCCTTGGTTGATGGCTGCGTCGGTCTGGATGAATGACTCCACGCCGTTGGCATACAGAGAGCGTGCCTTGGCACTGACGATTCCTGCTGTCACTGTTGAGTTAAGGTTGAAGGGGTTGCCCACGGCTATCACCCATTCTCCTATCTTCAGCTTGTCTGAGTCGCCTATGGGGAGGCTTGGAAGGTTCTTGCCGTCAACCTTTACGAGTGCAAGGTCGGTGGTCTTGTCTGTACCAATGATGCGGGCGGAAAATTCACGGTTGTCGTTGAGGGTGACTGTCAGTTCGTCAGCTCCTTCCACCACGTGGTTGTTGGTCACTATATATCCGTCAGGGGAAATGATTACGCCAGAACCGCTTGCTTCACGTTTTGGGGTTTGCACCTGACGTTGTTGCTTCTGGCCGTTGCCAGGATTGCCAAAGAAACCGAATGGATCGAAGAAACCGCCAAAAGGATCTTCCACTTCCACTGTCGTGATTTTGGAGTTTTGCACATATTTGATGTGGACAACAGCAGGAACGGCTTTTTCGGCGGCGTAGGTTAGATCTACTGGCCCCTCTACCAATGGGGCGGCTTGTGCTGTGCTTATGGCAAGTGCCATCATCAACGCACAGGTTGATTTCTTCAACTTTTCTTTGTTCATAGTTATTGTATATTTATTTATGTATGTTGTTCTCAATATAGTATGTCTCTGCTCTTCATGCTATTTTTTAGTACTGCAAAATTAGACGCAAAAAATGTTAAACAGAAATTTATATAAATAATTTGTCCTCTTTTAACAATCATTCTGTTTCAGTTAACGTAGCATTGTCTGTTTTAAATACAATTTTACTTTTGTTGACGCATAGCAGTGTCAAGATGTGACAAATTGACATGACAAGGGCTGTCTTCGTTTGTTTGATGCATGGTTTTTCAGAGCATGTCCAACAATTTATTGTCTTTTTTGTTGGCTTTCGCTGCTTTTTTGTTACTTTTGCCTGCTCTATGGGATGATAATTCCTTGTGTTCATAACTCATACCTTATTCTATATGAAATATCTTTTTAAATATACATTGCTTGCAATTATAGCTGTTGCATGCTCCAATGCTTCTGCACAAAAGATGTCGCTTAGGGGAACAGATTCTTCATTCATGCCGGGAACGCCCGTGGTCATTGATTATGAGGGAACAGCCAAGGGGGATGTCATCTTGCTATATCACAATTTGTCGATGGTGCCTCAGAAGGTGAAATGCAGCATCAAGAGCAAGGATGGTTCTTTCGAGGTGGGGGATGCTCTCCAGCCAGGACATTACAAGGCATTGCTCATGGACAAAGATGATGTGGAGAAGGCTTCGCTGGATTTCTCCATAGACAACTACCCCTTGCTTGATGTGGGGAAGCGGATAGTGCTGCTTTCGGATATTCATGTCATGAGTCCAGAATTGGTGGAAGACGCAGACAATTCTTCTTTCACAAAGGCAATGAGTATCGAAAGAAAACTCATTCCGCAAAGTTATGAGATTTTTTGTGCATACATAGACACTATAAAGGCTTTGCATCCCGACTTGGTAATTATTCCTGGCGACCTGACCAATGCTGGTGAAAGAAAAAGTCATCTAAAAGTGGTGGATAAGCTTTACGAACTGCTCGACATGGGGATTCCCACCCTTGTCATTCCAGGAAACCACGACATGGAGAACGTGGAGGCGAAAACATATACATCTGATGGCGTGAAGCCGGCAGAGACTATCGTGCCTGCGGAATTCGAGGCTATCTACGCTTCTTTTGGAATAGGAAATGCCACAAGTCGCGACCCTTATTCCTTGTCTTATGCTTGTGAGCCTTTCGATGGCTTGGTGTTCCTCGGCATCGATGATTGCCGCATTCCAAGTCGTGGTGACACACATGTGGGGGATGCTGAGTTTGGGCGCATCAGACAGGAGACGCTCGACTGGGTTCTTGAGGAGGCAGACAAGGCTGTAGATCAGAAAAAGGTGGTGGTGGCAGCCGTTCATCATCAGCTCTTGCAGCACTACAATGGGCAATCCACAATCATGTCATCGGCAGCCACAGAGAATGGTGACAGCATAGCACGCCTCTTTGCCGACCATGGGATAAAAGTGGTGCTCACAGGGCACATGCACATGCCAAACATATCAAGAATCCCTGGATTTGAGAAGACCGACTCCCTTGTCGAAATTAGTTCTGCTTCCACTGTCACTTATCCAAGCCAATATAGGATTCTGACGCTCTCCGACGACTTTGCATGGATGAATGTTGACACCAGGGCTGTAGAGAGTGTAGGGGATATCGACCCGCTGCAGGCAGTGGCTCGCGACAAGGTTGATTCCACACTCGACTATTCCATGTCGTTGTTATCTACTCGCTACATGTCGGTGTTCAACAAGATGCTCAACGATTTCGCTTCCGACCCTGTTTTTGCCGATGTCATAAACGACGTGCCTACAGACCCCAACGAACTTGCCGATATTGGCACCATGGCTTTCGCTAAGACCATGCGCAAGGTCGTCTTTACTATGTATGAAGGAAACGAGCATCTAAAGGATGCTGTCAACGATGTGGATAAGCAGATGCAGTCTGACTGCAAGTTCGCTTGCGACTTGGTGTTCGACAACCAGAGTGAGGATACGCGTGCTTTCTTGGCTTATTCCATGTATATTTATATGATGGATACGGCAGAGGACATCATCAAGAGCATGCTCACCGACACGTCCTATATGGGAACGGAATGGGTTAACCAGACTGACGACCTCTATCTCACCATCCGTCTGAAGGATGTTGAGGAAGGTATCCAAGAAACTCTTGCTACGGAAAAGCGAAGTGGGGAAGTGGTGAGCAATTTGTCTGGACAAGTGATGAGGTCGCCCCTGTCGTCATTGCCCAAGGGTGTTTATGTGGTGAAAAAGGGTGATGTGGTTCGAAAAGTGATGGTGAGGTAGTTGCTTGCCTGCCTCACCCTGCAATCAATAACGATACATGATGGTGCGTCGGGTGCTCAAGTGACCTTTGTCGTCGATTGTCACCTGTCCGCTGAATTGGTCTTCTTCCACACGGGTGAGGCTGATGCTTACCTTCACACTCGACACGCTGTCTATCTTCTGGGTGCCGCTCATTCTCACATGGTCGCCGAAGGAACCACTGACACGGTAGCTTTTGCCGTCGCACGTCAGGGTGCCAGAGGCATTGTTCCCGTTGTTGCGAATGGAAAGGGTGGCTTGCGAGTTGCCTATCTTTCCCGAAATCTTTATGTTGTTGCGCTCATAGACGCGGCGGAGTGAGTCTGCACGGCGAAGACTGTCGCCACGGCGGCGCTCACGAGCCATTGCCTTTTCTATTGAGTCTTTTTGGACTATTCGGAAAGAGTCTGTTCGTTGTTTTGCTATCTCTGTACTTTTCTTTAGCAACTCTGTGCTCTTCTTGTCTTCTTCACACGAGAAGAAAGTGGTCATTGCCAATGCGACCATGGCCATGTAAAATAAATTTTTCATTACACATGTCTTTTTTCAAAAACCGCAGCAAAATTATAAAAAATGTCTGATTTGGATACACTTTTCCAAGTTTTTCTTCTTCCACCTATGGCTTTGTAATACAATTGTAACACATTTGGTGTGCTGTGTCACATCCTGTGTAATAAATTTTAGAGTCCTAATCTTCCCATCCTGTGATGGAGCGCAAAAATGCTGTCAGCTCTTCTGCCATTAGCGCGTGGCGTCTCATCGAGGGATGGCCTACGGCACCACTTCCCAACGAACCGTCATCGGGAGTGAAGTCCATGCGATAGACCTCGTTGTCGCCATGGCTTGCTGCCTCTGCTATGGCGGCATCCTGTGCCTCTTGTATGTCGGTGAGACGTTTTGACTGTCGGATGGAACCTATGAGATATACAATTTTCGCATTTGGATAGTGCCCTCTTAGCGTCTTGGTGAATTGCTTGAATGCCTCTGCGAGTCTCGTCTTGTCGTAATGACCCACTGACGTGTCGTTGCAACCTAAATTGACACATACCACATCTGCCTGAAATCGTGAGAAGTCCCACATCTCGCCGTTAGTGGTATAGAATGTATGGGGGTAGATGTTGGGCATTATCTCGTCGGGGATTTTGCCGGCGTAATTGCGATAGATGCCTATTCCGCTTCGGGCGCATACCTGGCATTGGGCTTTTAGGGCGCGTGCCGTCTTCGCTGCATAGGTCTCGAAGAAATTCTGTTGGCTGAAAAGGAATTTCTTCTCCGTGCCATTGCCCTCAATGCCATAGCCGCATGTTATGGAGTTGCCGATGAACTCTATCCGCCGTTCGGGTAGAAGTGGTCGGTCGCTAAGGGCGCAACCATCGTCGAGCAACAGACCGCGGAATGTTGGCTTCTTGTATAATCCCTCTATCAAGTAGGTGATGGTGAGGTGGTGAGTTCCGGGTTCAATACCTTTACATAATGTGGTGATGGTGTCGTTCTTGCCTACCATCACCTTGCGGGGTGCCATGTCGTCAACTTCCACCATGAAATATCCGCAGTTGGCGTTGGTTATCATCGCTGCCGACGTGCCTTCAAAATTGGCTTGTATCTGGATTCCAGGATAGGTCCATACTGCAGCATCGGCGGTGGTGTCCCAACTGATACGTCCAACGTATGCGAACCCCGGGTCGGTGGCTCCAATGAATGTGGATGCACTGGCAACAAGACTCGCCAGTGCCAAGAGTATCAGGTGAATGGCTCTTTTCATGTCGTGGTGTCAGAATTGTGTGTAGATGAATGCCTGTATGTCGTTTAGACGGTAGTTCACCACCAGTTGCAGGATTACGAACAGCAGGATTATCTTCAGTGTGATGGGAGAGTTGATGTATGCCTTTTTCAGTCGTTCCACGTGCCTTTCCCTTATGCCATGAAGTACCATTCCGAGGACTACAAAAAACGTCCATGTGGCGCGTGTGCTCACAAAGGGTGCGAGGTATGCCCAACTGAAGTCGGTGAATATCTTGGATAGTATGGTTGTGGCAGTGTGAAGGTCGGGTGAACGGAAGAATATCCATGCCAACATTACATATATGTATGTGGCTGTCCACGACACCGCCCGCACCGGAAAATTGTTGGGGATGGTGTCGAGCCATCGCTTGCAAAACTTGTGTACTACAAGTCCGGCTCCATGCAAGGCTCCCCAGATGACAAACATCCACGAGGCGCCATGCCACAAGCCTGCCACAAGCATGGTGACAAAATTGTTTACGTAGGTGCGTACCTTGCCTTTACGGTTGCCACCAAGGGGAATATATACATAGTCGCGAAACCATGTGGAGAGGGATATGTGCCAGCGGTGCCAGAATTCTTGGAGGTTGAGCGACTGGTAGGGATAGCGGAAATTGTCTTTCAAATTGATGCCTATCAGCGCGGCAAGTCCGATGCTAATGTCGCTGTAGCCGGAAAAGTCGCAATATATCTGCAGGGTATAGCCTACGGCTCCCATGAGGTTCTCGAATCCAGAATAACTGTCTGGCGATTCGAATATCCAGTTGTTGTACTGCGCTATGTAGTCGGCTATCAAGGCTTTCTTTGCCAATCCCACCATTATGAGCCATAAGCCGGTATAGACTTGTGTGTCGCTGATGTTGTGCCTGTCCTTTATTTGCGGGATGAGTGTTTCGGCTCTCGTGATGGGTCCTGCCATGAGCAGGGGGAAGAATGTGAGGTAAAATGTGTATTCCAACAGTGTAACGTCGGTGGTGAAGCGACGCTTATATACATCTGCCGTATAGCTGATGGCTTGGAAGGTGTAGAACGATATGCCTATGGGCAGGACTATCGACAAGGGAGAGAAATTCGTTGAGGTGAGGTCCCTTATTATCTCCAAGAAAAAGTTCGTGTATTTGTAGTATAGCAGGGGCAGCAACTCTACTGCCACCGTCATCCACAACCATCGTTTTCTGTCCGCATGTTCTTCTTTCTCCTTCATGCGTCTCGTCATGTAATAGGAGAGGAGCACGGTGATGGGGAGCAGCGCCATCAGCACTCCATTTGCCTTGTATGCAAAGAATAGGCTGAATGCCACGACGTATCCCAACATCGCATTTCTCGAAGCATTGCGTATGATGATGAACAATGCCAAAAAGACGATGAATGTCAGGGCAAAGGGCAGCGACACCAAAGACCATGTGCTGTCTGGTGCCTTCAGGTAGTGCATGATGTAATCGCTCATGTGATAGGCGATGCTATGCGGTGGGTGATTGTGGGGACTTGGAGGTGAACTTGCGCCCTTTGTCTTTTACTTGCATCACCTCTATATGGTCTATCTTGATAGACTGCTTGCCCTCTGGCTTTGTAAAGGCAACGGGATGAGCGCAACTGTCGCTGTTCATCCATAGAGCCACCTCGTCCATCCATGTGCGGGCGCCTGTCATAGTGGGGTGTAGGT
>ONAG01000077.1 GCA_900315745.1 uncultured Prevotellaceae bacterium | reverse complement strand
CGGGAGCCTCGTACTACTTCTCTGTCTTCATGTAACCATTCCAAAGATCGAAATCTTGAGCTGACGGCCGTTTTCAAGCCGAAAGCGGATGCAAAGGTATGACAATGCAAGCAAACATGCAAGTATTTCGGGAACTTTTTTCCATCAAAATGGATAATTTTTCGAGTTTCTTGACTTATATCAACGAATTTGGGTGTAAAACGGACAATTAATGAAAGAAAAGTGCCGTTTTTGAAAAAAGACGCAATTAAAAAATACCGCCAAAACCAAATAAATGAAAACAAAAAACTTCGATTTTTGTTTTGCATTTCTCTCGGCTTGCACTACTCTGCTGGCGCGAAGATAGGCGGCGCCTCGGTAATGAAAACAAAAAAAACCTGTTTTTGTTTTGCATTTCTCTCGGCTTGCACTATCTTTGCAAAGACAATAGAAATACAGAAATGTGACAAAAGAATGGTGTCACGATGCATCTGGCACACTCTTTGCATTGAATAAAGCAAATACTACAGATTGGAGCATGTATCTTACATCAAAACTTTCACCTTATTATAATATATAACGCAAACAATATAAATTATGAACGAAAGAGATTTAGCATCAATGATCAAAGAGCGCGAAAGCAGTTTGAATGCTCAAGAGAGAGAAAGATATCAATCTCAAGCGTTTGGCGTGCTCATGCGCAAAGTATATGTATGGATGACTCTTGCCCTTGTCATCACGGGATTCACTGCCTTCTACGTGGCACAATCAGGGTTCATATTCACACTGATGTCCAACCAAGGTTTGTTATGGGGCATGATAATAGCCGAACTGGCATTGGTCATCGGCCTCAGTGCAGCCATCAACAAATTGTCGCTGACAACAGCCACCTTGCTATTCATACTCTATTCAGTAATAAATGGTGCCACACTGTCGTCGATATTTATCGTGTATGACATCAGCACCATAGGCAACGTGTTCTTTATCACAGCAGGCACATTTGGAGCCATGGCTCTATATGGATATACAACCAAAAAAGACCTGTCAGGATTGGGTAAATTGCTGTTTATGGGACTGATAGGCATAATAATCGCCACATTGGTGAACGTTTTCCTTGTGAAAAGTGCTGGTTTCGACCTGCTACTCAGTTACGCTGGAGTACTGATTTTCGTTGGTCTCACAGCATACGATTCCCAAAAGATAAAGGAAATGTGCAGTAGCATTGAATATGCGGATGCAAGCGCACAAAAGCTTTCACTATTAGGAGCACTTACTCTTTATCTCGACTTCATCAACCTCTTCCTATACCTTCTTCGCATTTTCGGCAGGAGAGACTGATCTATTCACCAAACAAGTATTCAAAAAAGCATTAAGTCAACACTTCAAATAAGGGGGACTCGCCATGTGAGTTCCCTTTTGTTTTTAGCAGAAACATTATCAAAAATATGCCTGACAAGACATTGGCTATTGGTGCTAAAGGAGATATCTTCATGACTAATACGGGGTTAAAGTGTTCAAATAACAACAAATCATACAAACATTACAAGAAAATCGCATAAATATTTGGCGGTTTGTATAAAAACCAATACTTTTGCATCGTAAAAAGAATAATTATACGTCTATGAAGATAAAAAACAACCGAATGGAAGCACTAAAGATGCTTATCTCCAGCATGGAGCTTGGCAGTCAAGAAGAAGTGCTTCAGGCACTTGAAAAAGAAGGGTTCAAACTTACCCAAGCGACGCTAAGCCGAGACCTAAAGCAATTGAAGGTAGCCAAGGCAGCAAGCATGAACGGCAAATACGTTTATGTTCTTCCCAATGACACGATGTACAAGCGCATCACCACCCCGAAAATGGCAACCGAAATGCTGCAGAGTTCTGGTTTCGTATCCATCAGCTTCTCCGGCAACATGGGAGTTATAAAGACACGTCCAGGCTACGCCAGCAGCATCGCCTACAACATAGACAACAGCGACATACCCAGCCTCATCGGGACAATAGCAGGCGATGATACCATTTTCATTGTCATCAAGGAAGGCAGCACACGAGATGCAGTCATCAAAGACCTTACTCCCATCCTCGGCACCATGAGATGAGGCATGGGGGAACATGAAGACAAACAGACCAAGCAACAAAAAGAAGAAATGGAAGAAATAAAAGTAATGGTGGCCGACTCCACACATGAAAAATATGTTGACACCATACTGGAAACAATTGCAGATGCAGCAAAAGTGAGAGGCACTGGCATAGCCAAGCGCACCCACGAATATTTGGTTACAAAGATACGCGAAGCAAAAGCCGTAATAGCTCTTGATGGAGACATTTTTGCAGGATTCAGTTACATTGAGACATGGGGAAACAAGCATTATGTCACCACTTCTGGTCTGATAGTCCATCCCACCTATCGCGGACGCGGCGTTGCCAAGCGTATCAAGGAAATGACCTTCTCGCTAGCACGAACACGATGGCCACATGCAAAGATATTCAGTCTCACCAGTGGTGCAGCCGTAATGGCAATGAACACTCAGTTGGGTTATCAGCCTGTAACTTTCGATGACCTCACCGACGACGAAGCATTCTGGCGTGGCTGCGAAGGTTGCGTCAACGTGGATATCTTGAAACGCACCAACCGCAAGTACTGCATATGCACTGCCATGCTCTACGACCCAGAAGAACATCTTCCAGCCAAGATACCCACTGAAGTGTTGGAGCGCATCAAACAATTGGAGAACTGACAATCGAACAAACAATAATCACCATATACTTATGTCAAAGAAGAAAATTGTAGTGGCCTTTTCCGGAGGCCTTGACACCAGCTACACAGTAATGCGCCTTGCCAATGAAGGCAATGAAGTGTATGCAGCTTGCGCAAATACAGGCGGATTCAGCGAAGAGCAATTGAAGAAAAACGAAGAAAACGCCTATCGCCTTGGAGCAAAGGCATACGTCACATTGGACGTGACCCAAGAATACTACGAGAAATCCCTAAAATACATGATTTGGGGCAATGTGCTACGCAACAACTGCTACCCCATCTCCGTATCCTCAGAGCGCATTTTCCAAGCACTCGCCATCGCGCGCTATGCTCGCGAAATCGGTGCCGATGCCATAGCACATGGCTCCACCGGCGCTGGCAATGACCAGATACGATTCGACATGACATTCCTCGTAATGGCTCCAGGAGTGGAAATCATCACACTCACACGCGACCAAGCCCTTACTCGCCAAGAAGAGGTGGACTATCTCAACCAACACGGATTCTCAGCCGACTTCGCACGCCTGAAATACTCATACAACGTAGGAATATGGGGCACCAGCATCTGCGGAGGTGAAATACTCGATCCAAGCCAAGGACTTCCAGAGGAAGCATATTTGAAGCATGTCACCAGAAACGAGGAATCCGAACTGCGCATCACTTTCGAGCATGGTGAGATTGTTGCCGTTGACGGTGAGAAATTCGAAGACAAGATTTCCGCCATCCAAAAGATAGAGGAAATAGGTTCTGCCTATGGCATCGGACGCGACTGCAATGTAGGCGACACCATCATTGGCATCAAGGGTCGTGTGGGCTTTGAAGCAGCAGCTCCCAAACTGATAATTGAGGCACACCGCCTGCTTGAGAAGCACACATTGAGCAAATGGCAGCAATACTGGAAAGATCAGGTGGGAAACTGGTATGGCATGTTTTTGCACGAAAGTCAATACCTGGAGCCCGTCATGCCCGACATAGAGGCTATGCTTACCAGTTCGCAACGCAATGTCAACGGAACTGTCATCCTACGCCTGCGCCCATTGGGATTTGAAACTGTGGGAGTGGACTCCGCCGACGACCTGCTGAAGTCAAAGCTTGGTGAATATGGGGAGATGCAACGTGGTTGGACAGCCGACGACGCAAAGGGATTCATCAAAGTGTTAAGCACCCCACTCCGTGCCTACTATGGCATACATCCTAAAGAAAAAAGATAAAAAACATGGATCAAAAAAAATTTTATTTATCAGACACCGACAAGAAAGTGGCTGGCGTCTGCGGTGGAATCGCTGAATACTTCAACATCGACTCCCTGTTGGTGAGAGTTGCATTCCTTCTGCTTATCTTCGGATACGGCTGCGGACTGATGCTCTACTTGATACTATGGCTTCTCGCTCCTAAAAAAAATAGTATCGTATGATAAAAGTAGGCATTCTTGGAGCAGCCGGCTTCACTGGTGGAGAACTCATCCGACTACTCCTCAACCACCCCAATGCGGAAATCCTCTTTGCCAATAGCGAGAGCAACGCGGGGAATCCTGTCTCCGACGTGCATGAAGGTCTCTACGGAGATACCGACATGTTGTTCACAGACACGATGCCATTCGACCAGGTTGACGTCATCTTCCTTTGCTTCGGACATGGGAAAAGCGAGGCTTTCCTGAAGGAGCACCCCGTGCCATCACATGTGAGAATAATCGACCTTGCCCAGGACTTCCGCATAGCATCACCAGGCAATGACTTCGTTTATGGACTGCCAGAAATCAATCGCGACAAGATAGAGAAGGCCATCCATGTAGCCAATCCCGGGTGCTTCGCCACTGCCATACAATTAGGACTGTTGCCAGCTGCAAGCATGGGAATCCTCTCAGGCGACATACCCGTGAATGCCATCACAGGAAGTACGGGCGCAGGACAAAAACCAACTGGGACAACACACTTCTCCTGGCGCAACAACAACATAAGCATTTACAAGGCTTTTCGCCACCAGCATGTCCCGGAGATAAGACAAAGCCTGCTACAAGTACAAGGACATTTGGATGCTTCAATAGACTTCATACCATATCGCGGTGACTTTGCGCGCGGAATCTTCGCCACTGAAGTGGTGAAGACCAATGCCAACATAGATGACATAATAGAGGCATACAAGAGATTCTACTCCAAGGCTCCATTCACACATTATGTAGATAAGCCCATCGACCTGAAGCAGGTCGTAAATACAAACAAGGCTCTCGTGCACTGCGAGAAATACGACGACAAACTGCTAATCACATCCTGCATCGACAACCTGCTCAAAGGAGCCGTAGGACAAGCAGTGCAAAACATGAACATAATGCTTGGCATAGACGAGACAGCCGGACTGAGACTGAAACCCTCCGCTTTCTGAAAGACAAGGAGCCAAACACTCACAATGCAACAGAAACGAAAACAGAACAAAAACATCACACATACTTCACTTATAGATGAAACTATTCGACGTTTACCCACTTTTCGATGTCAACATAGTGAAAGGGCAAGGGTGCAAAGTGTGGGACGACCAAGGCACTGAATACCTCGACCTATATGGCGGCCATGCTGTCATCAGCATAGGGCATTGCCATCCACATTATGTGGAAGCGGTCAGCCGACAGGCAGCCACATTGGGCTTTTACTCTAACTCAGTGGTCAACGACCTGCAAAGACAGTTGGCAAAGCGACTTGGCCCCATCAGCGGATATGACGACTACCAACTTTTCTTGGTTAACAGTGGAGCTGAAGCCAACGAGAACGCGCTGAAGCTTGCCTCTTTCAGCAACGGACGCACTCGAGTCCTGGCGGCACAGAAAGCATTCCACGGCAGGACATCACTTGCAGTGGAAGCCACCGACAATCCAAAAATCATAGCGCCCATCAATGCCAATGGACATGTCACCTACCTGCCACTCAATGACATAGATGCATGGAAAGCCGAATTGGAAAAGGGCGATGTGTGTGCCTGCATCTTGGAATGCATCCAAGGGGTTGGCGGAATCCGCATGGCAGAGCCTGAATTTGCGCAACAGCTTCAGGCACTGTGCCATGAGAATGGTTCTGTACTCATCTGCGACGAGATACAATGCGGCTATGGACGCAGCGGCAAGTTCTTCGCCCACCAATGGCTTGGAATACGTCCCGACATCATCACGGTTGCCAAAGGCATCGCCAATGGGTTCCCCATGTCAGGCGTGCTGATATCACCTATGTTCAAGCCCATTTACGGACAATTGGGCACCACGTTTGGAGGCAACCACTTGGGATGCGCCGCAGCACTTGCCGTGCTCGACATCATGGAACAAGAGCATCTTGTGGAAAATGCCGCAAGAGTGGGAGATTTCCTCATCAAGCAACTGAAGGAGCTGAAGGCGTCACAGCCACATATCATAGATGTGCGCGGACGAGGACTGATGATAGGTATCGAACTCGACATCCCACACAAGGAGGTGCGCAGCCGTCTTGTTTACGAGCAACATTGCTTCACAGGGTGTTCTGGCACTAACCTGCTCCGCCTGCTCCCACCCCTTTGCATCACCGAGGCAGAAGCCACACTCTTTATAGAAAAACTAAAAGCTGCATTGTCATGAAGATATCAGTCATTGGAGTGGGCGCCATGGGTGGTGCCCTTGTAGAGGGATTGTTGCAAATCCCTGAAATAAACCCATCCGACATTACTGTCTCCGACCCTTCAGAGAAAGCCGTCAACCGCTTCGCCCATTCTGGCGTAAGCCTCTCCACCGACAATGGTGCCGCTGCCCTGGGTGCCGACATCGTGGTTGTGGTGGTCAAGCCATGGCTTGTAGAACAAGTGCTCACAAACATGCGCGACGCGCTAAACCTGAAAGAACAAATCATCATCATCATAGCCGCCGGCGTTCCTTCAAGCAGCATCAAGGAATGGCTGGATCAAGACAACGGCATCAAGCCACGACTGTTTCTTGCCATACCCAACACCGCCATTGCTGTGAGAGAATCCATGACGTTCGTCGTGCCAGTGGATGCGTCGCCTGAAGACACACGCACCATCGCCGACCTGTTCTCTCAATTAGGGCATTGCATGGTGACAGAAGAGCGCCTATTGGCAGCCGGAACCACTCTTGCCTCATGTGGCATCGCATACGCCATGCGCTATGTACGAGCATCTGTGGAAGGTGGAGTAGAGATAGGATTCAAGGCAAAGGAAGCAGAGCAAATAGTGCTTCAGACCGTCAAGGGGGCAGTATCACTTCTGCAAGCTACTGGAGAGCACCCCGAAGCAGCAGTGGACAAAGTGACCACTCCTGGAGGAGTAACCATCAAAGGACTCAACGAAATGGAACATGCAGGTTTCACCTCTGCCGTAATCAGGGGACTGAAAGCCGGCATGAAACAATAACCAACAATCTATATAAACCATGGACGAGCAATTAAAGCAAATAGGAGAACGACTTCGCGGACTACGCGACGTGCTCGATGTCAGTGCAGAAGAGATGGCCAACATTTGCGGCATCTCAGTGGAACATTACGAAAAAATGGAAACTGGTGACAGCGAATTGTCAGTAGCCAACCTTCAGAAAATATCCAAGCAATACGGCATTTCCCTCGACGTGCTCATGTTTGGCGAGGAGCCCAAGATGAGCAGCTATTTCCTCACCAGAAAAGGGCATGGCATGAAAGTGGAGCGCCGCAGCGCCTACAATTACGAGAGCCTTGCAAGTGGCTTCCGTGGACGCAAGGCAGACCCCTTCATCGTCACCGTGGAACCCAAGCCCGACGATGCTCCAAAAGAAATGAACTCACACAGCGGGCAGGAATTCAACATGGTGCTTGAAGGCACCATGGAACTAACCATCGGAACGAAGGTGCTAACGCTGAATGAAGGCGACTCCATCTATTTCGATGCCACCCAACCCCATGGCATGCGCACTCTCAACAGACAGCCAGTGAGATTCCTGGCAATAATTTTTGGTTGACAACGGCTCATGCCATACATAAAAAACATATTACAACAATGTTAGAAAGATTTCTCAAACAGACTTCATTCGTTTCAGTAGAAGATTTCAAGAAAAACCTACACTTCATCATCAAGGAAAACTTCAATTTCGCCTACGATGTGATGGACGTATGGGCAGAAGAGCGCCCCGACAAAGTTGCCCTGCTTTGGACAAATGACAAAGGAGTGGAGATAAGCCTCACTTTCAGCGAAATGAAAAAGCGCACAGACCAAGCAGCCTCTTACCTTCAGTCATTGGGCATTGGTCGTGGCGACATGGTGATGCTAATTCAGAAACGCCGTCTGGAGTGGTGGATTACGATGCTTGCCTTATGCAAGTTAGGAGCCGTTGCCATCCCCGCCACCCACATGTTGACAAAAAAAGACATAATATACCGAAACAACCGTGCATCGGTGAAGGGAATCATCTGCGTGGGAGAGGAATATGTTCTCGAACAAATACAAGCAGCAATGCCCGACAGCCCCACCGTTGACGTGCTGGTGAGCATAGGGCCTATGGTGCCAGAAGGCTTTCATGACTGGAATGCCGAAATAGGGCAAGCCCCGACATTCGTACGCCCGAAACATTCCAACTCCAACGAAGACACCATGCTGATGTACTTCACCAGTGGCACCAGCGGTGAGCCTAAAATGGTGGCACACGACTATCTGTATGCCATGGGGCACCTCACCACAGGCGTGTTCTGGCACAATCTCTCGGAGGACAGCATCCACCTCACCGTAGCCGACACTGGATGGGGAAAAGCAGTATGGGGAAAACTCTATGGCCAATGGTTCGCTGGAGCCACCGTGTTCGTTTACGATCATGAGAAGTTTGATGCTTCCAACATGCTGAGCCAAATGGCAAAATATCATGTCACCTCCTTCTGTGCACCACCTACGGTCTATCGCTTCATGATTCGCGAGGATTTCTCAAAATACGACCTTGGAGCACTGCGCTACTGCTGCACTGCAGGCGAAGCCCTCAATCCCGCCGTATATGCCAAGTTCGAAGAGCTGACAGGCATCAAGCTGATGGAAGGCTTCGGCCAGACAGAGACCACTATGACATTAGGCACCATGCCATGGATGACTCCAAAGCCAGGTAGCATGGGCATGCCCAACCCACAATACGACATCGACCTCATAAAGCCCGACGGCACACCATGCGAAGATGGAGAGAAAGGAGAAATTGTGGTGCACGTGGGAGACCGCAAGCCCATAGGTCTTTTTAAGGAATATTATCGCGACGAGGCCCTCACCCGCGAGGCATGGCACGATGGCATCTATCACACAGGCGACGTGGCATGGCGCGATGAAGACGGCTACTACTGGTTTGAAGGTCGCATCGACGATGTCATCAAGAGCAGCGGCTACCGCATCGGCCCATTCGAGGTGGAAAGTGCTCTCATGACCCATCCCTCTGTTGTGGAATGTGCCATTACTGGTGTTCCAGACAACATTCGTGGCATGGTGGTAAAAGCCACCGTGGTGCTGAGCAAGGAATGGAAAGCCAAGGCTGGTGACGAACTTGTGAAAGAATTGCAAAACCATGTGAAGCATGTCACTGCTCCCTACAAATATCCACGCATCATAGAATTTGTAGATGAGTTGCCCAAGACCATCAGCGGCAAGATACGCCGAGTGGAAATAAGGGAAAGCGACAAGAAAAAATGATGACGATGGCAAAAAAGAGAATCGTAGTCAAGATAGGCAGCAACGTACTCACACGCGAGAATGGAAAACTCGACATCACACGCATGTCGGCCATTGTTGACCAGACGGCATGGCTGCATGACCATGACTATGAAGTGATACTTGTGTCGAGTGGAGCAATGGCAAGCGGACGTGGTGAGGTAAAAGTGTCGCGGCGCCTCGACAGCGTGGCACAGCGGCAGCTATATTCAGCACTGGGGCAGGCCAAACTCATCAACCACTACTACGACCTCTTCAGAGAATACCATCTGCCTGTGGGCCAGGTGCTCACAATGAAAGAGAACTTCAACTCTCGCAGAGCATACCTAAATCAACGTGCCTGCATGACCGTAATGCTCGAGAATGGTGTCATACCCATTGTAAACGAAAACGACACCGTGAGCGTCACCGAACTGATGTTCACTGACAATGACGAACTCTCCGGCCTTATCGCATCGATGATGGATGCAGAGACACTTGTTATCCTAAGCAACATCGACGGCATCTATGATGGGTCGCCAACCGACCCTTCATCACATGTGATATCCAAAGTGGAGCCAGGCAAGGACCTGAGCCAATACATTCAAAGCGAGCGAAGTGGCTTCGGACGCGGAGGCATGATAACCAAATACAACATCGCACGCAAGATGGCAGAGGAAGGAATACAGGTGATTATCGCCAACGGCAAGCGAGACAACATCCTCATCGACCTTGCCACAAATCCCGACAACACTCCTCACACAGAATTCATGGCAAAGGAAGAGGGTGTGTCGGGCATAAAGAAATGGATTGCTCACAGTGACAGCTTCGCCAAAGGCCAGCTCACCATCAATGCCAAGGCATACGAAGCTCTCTGCGGCGACAATGCTGTCAGCTTGCTTCCCGTCGGGGTGACTGCTGTGGAAGGCGACTTCGAAGAAGGCGACTTGGTGAACATCATTTGCCAAGATGGACAAAAGGTCGCCTTGGGCAGATGCAGCTACGACAGCGATACTGCACGAAAAACGATGGGCCAACATGGCCAAAAGCCTATCGTACACTACGACTACCTCTACATGGAATGAACAACAAGGAAAGACAACGAAAACATCACTTCACAACATGACCCTGAAAGAAACTTTCGAACGTGCCAAGGCTGCAAGTCGCCAACTGGCACTTATCAATGACAAGACCAAGAACGACATCCTGATGGCAGTGGCTGACGCCATAGCAGTCAACAGCAAGGCAATCCTTGAAGCCAACGCCCGTGACCTGAGCCGCATGGACAAAAGCAACCCATTATACGACAGACTTTTGCTCAATGAGAAACGGCTCGAAGGCATAGCCAGCGACATGAGGCATGTGGCTTCGCTACCATCCCCATTAGGCAAGACACTTATCGACAAGACTCTCGACAATGGATTGCACCTGCGTCGCGTGAGTGTTCCTTTCGGCGTCATAGGCATCATTTACGAAGCACGTCCAAACGTGAGTTTCGATGTCTTCTCCCTATGTTTCAAGAGCGGCAATGCCTGTGTGCTCAAGGGTGGACGCAATGCCGACGAGTCAAACAAGGCGATAATATCAATGATACACGATGTGCTGAAAGACAAAGACATCAACCCATCAGTAGTGGAGCTGTTGCCAGCCACACATGAGGCTACTGGCGAGATGCTGAATGCCGTTGGCTACATAGACATTTGCATCCCCAGGGGTGGCAAGCGCCTCATAGAGTTTGTTCGTGACAATGCCCGCATTCCTGTCATCGAGACAGGAGCTGGCGTGGTGAACACTTACTTCGATGCAGAAGGCGACCTCGACATGGGACGGCGCATTGTGAACAATGCCAAGACCCGCAGGGTGAGCGTTTGCAACGCCCTCGACTGTCTCATCATACACCAAGACCGACTTCGCGACCTAAGCGAATTATGCGCGCCTCTCATCATCAACAACGTGGTGATATACGCCGACGAACAAGCTTTCGACGCGCTCAACGGCAAATACCCCAAGGAACTGCTACGCCATGCCACAGAGGAAAGCTACGGCACTGAATTCATGGACTATGCCATGGCTATACGCACCGTGCCATCAACGGAAGCCGCCATTCGCCACATCAGCCTTTATGGCAGCGGGCACAGTGAATGCATCATAACCGAGAACGCTGATACCGCCTCTCTCTTCGAGGCACAGGTGGACGCCGCCTGCGTATATGTAAACGCACCCACCAGCTTCACCGATGGGGCACAATTCGGACTGGGAGCAGAGATAGGCATCAGCACCCAGAAACTGGGTCCACGTGGACCAATGGCTCTCGAAGAAATCACAACCTACAAATGGCTGATAGAAGGCAGAGGCCAAGTTAGGGGGTGAGAAAATACAAAATTGACATTTCTGTTTGACAAAAAGAACATTATCTATTGTTCTCAAACTTTATCATGTCAATTTTTAAAGTAAAAATATCGAATAAAAAATACACAAATTAATAATATTTAACCAACGACTGAACGTTATTTATAATTCAAGTGTGTATTTTTGTAAGTGACTTTATATCATATACAAATCACTTTACATATGTTTTTTAAAACTCATTCAAAATTACCAATAGTATTGGTCTTTGTGTGTATGTGTGTCTTTACAACCAAGGCACAGACAAGTTTTGACACCAAACTAAACCAACTTGGAATAAGCCAAGAAAATGTTACAGACTGGAGTGATAGCACTGACATAACATGGCCCATGCCCAAATGTGCATACATCAATCTTACCGGCATAAGCAAGATGCCCGGTAGCAAAACCGCCAACTACCACGTTTGGGTGGAAGCGTATGACGGTCATGGGAACTATTTCAAAAAGCGTGCTGTAGCAAACATGCAAGGACGTGGCTCAACCATTTTTGCAAAGAAGAACTTCATGCTTGATTTTTGCAATGATGAATGGATATGCGATGACACCCCCGACATGACATTCGGCAACTGGGTCACTCAAGACGGATTCCACTACAAGGCTTTCTACCACAACCTCTATAGGGGTGTTGGCATCATGGGCTATCGACTTACGACCTACTTACCCAAGGGAGAGGACAATATGGCCGAATATGGGAACGCGCCGACATTAAAAAGCCTGACGTAAACGCATTGTGCCACCCCGACGCCTTCCCTTGTGTCGTATATCTCAATGGTGAGTTTAATGGATTGTACTGTTGGCAACTCAAGAAGCACCGCAAGAACATGAACATGAAGAAAAACACTCCAGAGCATATACACATAGAAGGAACCCTACTTGATGGCACCACCTTGTTCCATGATGTCATCTACTGGCCAAGATTCGAGGTGAGAAATCCAAAGACACTATACTGCATGGACGGCAGCATCTACAGTGACACCAACCTGAATGAATTGATGGATGAAACCTCACCATATTATGACCTGGACTCTGATGATGCAAATACAAAGGAACACAAGCAGAACACAGCCAAAGTGAAACATTACATTCAGAGATTTAGCCATTATTACACAGAACTTGACTCACTGAAGAATAGCGGTGCATCAAGAGCTGAGATGAGGGCTGCCATAGAGGAACGTTATGATGTGCCGAGCATGATTGACTACATGATACACAACCTGCTCACAGTCAATGGTGACGGGTTGGTGAGAAACTTCCAATGGTTTACATACGACGGAAAGAAATGGTTTGTGGCACCATACGACTTGGATGGCACATTCGGATATAACACGCCGTATGGAACAAACATCTATCCACCAGGATATTTCATGACCCACCTAATAAAAAACAGGAATTTCAATTATTATAATGGCTTGAGATGGGCATATAATTATTTCAGGCAGGAAATGTACGACCATTATGCATTCCTTCGTGACAATGGTTATCTCAATGCCGACATTGTGGCAAACCTCTTCGACCAATGGTATCATGATTATGGGGAGGCCAACTACCAAGACGAATGGACTAAATGGCCCGACAGCCAATGCCTCAAAGAGACCATTGCAAACGAGCCTTGGGAACTCTGTCCTTTCGGCCAGCCAGAATTCTCCTCGCTTCCCAACTATTCCGAAACAGTCAAATACAAGGCTGGCGACAAATGTAAGATGGAAGAGAGAATATGGAGGGCAAAATCTGCTGTCACAGGTGTCAGGCCTTACAAGCAATTGGGTGCCAAGGACAGCCTCAGCCGCATTGCCAATTACATGCGCATCCATATTGAATCGGTCGACCAATGGATGCACTACACCAAGAACACACAACCCGAATCGTATTCCCTCTATGTTTCCACTGCCGAATGGACAACCCTATGCCTGCCTTTCAGCTTCGACATACCCGACGGGCTGCAACTGTATAGCGTCACGGGGATACGCAGCGATGGAAAACTGTCTCTCACCCAGGTACTTGAGCCAAAAGCAAACATGCCATACCTTGTACATGGAAATCCAGGAAACTATATCCTCTCAGGTGTGTTCGAAGGGACGGGTGCCTCTGAAGACGATTGCCTCAAGAACGAACTCCTCTACGGCGTCCATTCAGGAAGGTATGCACCCAAAGGGACATACGTACTTCAGAACCAGAACGGGAACGTGGCGTTCTTCCTGGTCAAGGAAGACAGCACTGTGCACGTGGGCGACCACAAGGCATGGCTTGCCTATGACAACAACCTCGGCACGTCGCCATCCTGCCTGTCTTTGGATGAGGAAGAAACCAGCATCATGGAGTTTTCTGACAACATCAAGGGGCAGATGCAAATCTTCTCCATTGACGGTCAGCCTCTAAGCCAAATGGAAAAGGGAATTAACATCATCAAGTTTGCTAATGGCAAGACGGTGAAGAAAGTTGTCAAGTGACAAAACAACAACACTATCAAAATTTCAAAAATGAACATCAGAATACAAGAAAACTACAAGAGCCTTCTCAGGTGTGCGGTGCTTTGCCTGGCATTTGCCTTTGCAACAAGCATGAAAGGTGCAAGCCTAAAGGGAGACATAGACAACAACGGGGAAATCAACGTTAACGACATTTCCGCAATGGTTGGTCATATCCTCGGAAGCACACAGGACGGACCTCCTATCGAGGCAGATTTAGATGGCGATGGCGTGATAGGCATCAACGACGTGCTCATACTTGTGGAACTCATTTTGGAAGGAGAGAGGGGACCCATAGGTGACGGTGGGGATGCAAACCCAGGATACCCTGTGCTGGCACCTCGGCTGAATATTGGCCTCTGAAAAAGTGATAAATTCCTACTTTAACCAACTTACGCCGAGCAGAGTTATCATAATGACTGAGCGGTAGTTAGGAGGGAGCACTACATTTTGAAATGCGTTGCTGACACTATAATTCTTACTATTTGAAACTACAGCAAGCGAGTAGTTTGTCAAGAACTGTTTTTACCTTGGCTTTTGCTACAACGACCATGGCTGTTTTTCTATTGTTTGAAGAGGTGGAAGTGAGATACCCCGCTTTTCTTTTGTAGTAAGATTTTCAATATTCATATTCCGCATCTGGGCATCTGGCTGGAATTATTTAAAGATAGTTACAAAAAATGGATATTAAAGATTTCATAGACAATTTCTCACAGTTGTTTGAAGACACTGATCCGAGTGAATTTAAAGAAGACACTGAATTTCAAGAGTTGGACGATTGGTCCTCAGTAGCCGCTCTCTCAATAATGGCCATGGTTCTTGACATATACCAGATTTCCTTGAGAGCCGATGAAATACGAAAGGCCAAGACAATTCAAGATTTGTACGATCTTGTAAAATCAAAACAATAGTCATGTTCAATCCGTTTTCTCTTGATGGCAAAACTGTTTTAGTCACAGGAGCTTCTTCAGGCATAGGAAAAGCGACAGCCATCGAATGTTCCAAATTGGGAGCCAATCTTGTCATTACAGGACGTAATGAAGAACGCTTGTCTCAAACCTTTGGGGAGCTTCATGGTGACGGACATATGTCCATTGTTGCCAACCTCGAAGATGAAGAATCTCTTGAATACCTTGCCGAGCAATGTCCATCGATAAACGGATTGGTAAACAATGCAGGGAGCACCATCATGGTGCCGACCCAATTTATTACTCGCGACAGGTTGATGCAAGTGTTGGAGGTCAACACCATTGCTCCCATTATCCTTACCCAAAAGCTTCTGAAGAAGAAGAAGTTGGGGAAAGGATCATCTATCGTCATAACAGACTCAATTTCAGGAACGATGATAGCATCACCAGGAAATGTGCTGTATTCAACATCAAAATCTGCCATTTCAGGTTTTGTAAAGAATGCGGCATTGGATTTGGCAAGTAGGAACATTAGGGTGAATGCCGTTTGCCCAGGGATGATAGCAACCCATATTCTTGACAATGGCATGGTATCTACAGAAGACGTGGAGGCGGATTTGAAGAGATATCCAATGAAACGATATGGAACACCTGAAGAAGTTGCTTATTCCATCATTTACTTTTTAAGTGACGCTTCGTCCTTTACGACGGGGGCAAGCCTTGTTATCGACGGGGGTTATACACTTCAATAAAAAACATGAAGACTATTATTGAGAACATAAACATCAAGGCTGTCAATTCCTGGCTGCCGGAAAACAAAGTGGAGCTTTGTTCTTTCTCTTCTCTTTATGGTGAAGCCGAGATTAAAAGTATAGTCAAGACCACTGGAATCGAACAGATTCGGATAGCGGATTCCAACATGACATCCTCCGACATGTGCTTCAATGCCGCTGAACATCTATTTGAGCAAGAAGGATTTGACCGCAACAAAATAGATGGACTTGTTTTTGTTTCTCAGACAACAGACTGGATTTTGCCTGCCACGTCCATATCCTTGCAAGACAGATTGGGGTTGTCAAAGGACACTGTATGCATCGATGTTCATTATGGTTGTTCAGGCTACATCTACGGTTTGTTCCAGGCTGCATCATGGATTGCCACCGGAGCTTGTGAAAACGTTCTTGTCCTTGCAGGTGACACGACCTCAAGAATGATAAACGAGCATGACAAGTCGCTCAGGATGGTATTTGGAGACTGTGGCACGGCGACTATTGTAAGCAAGGGTGACAGTCGAATGGGATTCCACATTCAATCAGATGGCAGCGGTTATGACAAATTGATTGTTCCTGCTGGCGGCTTCAGGCTTCCCATTAGCGAAGAAACCTCCATTTTGGAATGGGACGGAGACAATAATGGACGAACAAAAAATGACTTGTTCATGGATGGTTTGGTTATTTTCAACTTTGCCATCAACAAGGTCCACAAGAACATCAACTTGTTGATTGAAGAGATGGGTTGGGAAAAAGAAGACGTAGGATTCTACGGCCTTCACCAAGCCAATGAATTCATGGTGAAATATGTAAGAAAAATGTTGAAGGTTGACAAACAAATAGTACCAGTCAACATTAAAGATTATGGCAACACAGGCCCGGCTTCCATACCATTGCTCCTCTCCGACATTTGTTCTGGACAGAACCCATATAACTTAAGCAAGTCCATTTTGAGTGGTTTCGGAGTGGGGTTGTCATGGGGCAGTGTGGCTGCAGATTTAAGTAAAACTCATTTTCATTCACCCATCAACAAATAAGAGTCATGGAGCAAATAATTTTAGAAATAATCAATGAGATAAGAGCAGCAAAGGAATTGGCTCCTATAGAAACAGTCAATGCGGAAACCAAGCTTCGAGAAGATTTAGGCCTCACCTCTTTTGACTTGGCTGAGCTGACTGTCAAAATAGAAGACAAGTTTGACATAGACATTTTCGAAGATGGATTGGTCAACACCATAGGAGAAATTTTAGAAAAACTGGGAAGGCAATGATTTTCTTGCTCGATAAAGGAAAGACATATTCTTATGATGATTTGTTGGGTTCTCTCAACGATGGTACGACCTACTATCCATACTACAAAACATCAGACATTTATTCTTTCTTCGTCAATCTGGTCAAGGCTCTTGCATCCAGCAAGCCTTTGGTGTTGCTGGATTCAGACATCAACACCAATGAGATAGATGGTCTGGATGTGAACAAAGTCAACATGGCTGAAAGCATCCCGCCCCTGTCGTGTGCTGGCATGGATGAGGTTCTGGCTATGGTTCAAAACTCCAAGTCCAAGATTACCATTTTCACATCTGGCACGACTGGCCAGCCAAAGGAGGTTGTTCATAGCATTTCCACGCTGACACGTTCGGTACGTGTTGGTGAAAAATACAGGAATCAAACATGGGCTTATGCATACAATCCTACACACATGGCAGGTCTGCAGGTGTTTTTCCAGGCTTTTGAAAATCTAAACACCCTAATCAATGTGTTCAACCAGCCTCGCGAATATGTCTATCATCAAATACAGGAAAATGCCATCACCCATATTTCAGCCACGCCTACTTTTTACCGTCTGCTGCTCCCCTATGAGAGAGCATATGAAAATGTGGTACGGGTGACATTGGGTGGAGAAAAGTCAGACCAGCATCTATACGATTCTATCAAGAAGATATTTCCTAACGCCAGGATCAACAATGTCTATGCCTCAACAGAAGCGGGAACGTTATTCGCTGCAAAAGGCGACTGCTTTCAGATTCCAGAACTCGCGAGGGACAAGTACAAGGTGGTGGATGGCGAGTTGCTGATTCACAAGTCCTTGTTGGGAAGTTCAAGCAGCTTCAAGTTCACTGAAGACTTCTATCACTCTGGAGACTTGATAGAATGGGTGGATGAAACTGCAGGACTTTTCCGCTTCAAGAGCCGCAAAAACGAACTTATCAATGTTGGAGGCTACAAGGTAAACCCCAACGAGGTGGAGACGGCAATCATGGATATTGAAGGCGTCAAACAAGCGATGGTTTATGGAAGGGCCAATTCCATCCTTGGCAACGTGCTTTGTGCAGAAGTTGTCCTTGAGCCTGGTTCTGAAATGCAAGAATTGGACATCAAGAAACGCTTAAGCTCTCTGCTTCAAGATTTTAAGATACCCCGTAAGATAAAATTTGTTGATGAAATATCTTTGACAAGGACAGGCAAGAAAAAGAGATTATGAGTAAAAACATATTAGTGACAGGCTGCTCTCGTGGTGTAGGTCTGGAAATATGCAGGGTGTTGTTAAGGGAGGGAAATACCGTTTATGGTGTGGCACGCTCGCATACAGATGAGTTCAAAGCTTTGGAAAAGGAACATGCCGGCCGTGTCTTTTTCAAGAGTATCGACTTGTCTGATTCAGATGGAGCACGCAAAAGTATCTTCAAGACCTTCGTCACGAATGAAATTGTCCTGCATGGATTTGTCAACAATGCTGCTGTGGCATATGATGACATAGTCACGAACTTGAACATGAACAGGCTGAAGACCATGTATGATGTCAATGTGTTCACGCCGATGATTATTACGAAATATGCCATCCGAAACATGATTCTTCACAAGACGAAAGGGTCCATCGTTCATATTTCATCCATCAGCGTCCATACTGGCTATAAAGGATTGGCAATGTATGCATCCAGCAAAGGTGCGTTGGAAGCCTTCTCCAAGAATACAGCCAGGGAGTGGGGCGTGATGGGCATACGTTCCAATTGTGTTGTACCTGGGTTCATGGAAACGGCCATGAGCGCCAGCCTTACTGAAGAACAGAGAAACAAGATTTACGCACGAACATCGCTGAAAGCGGCAACAAGCAAGGAATCTGTCGCCGAGATGGTTTCGTTTTTGCTGTCGGACAAAGCTGAGTCGGTGACGGCACAGAGTATTCATGTGGATAATGGAACCATATAAAAAATAGTTAATTAATAATGATATTTAATTCTATTGCATTCTTGTTGTTCTTTCCTGTTGTGTGCATTGTCTATTTTGCCTTGCCCACAATAAGGCTGAGAAATTTGTTTTTATTGGCAGCCAGTTACTATTTCTATATGAACTGGGAACCAGTTTATGCCCTGCTCTTGCTTGCAAGTACGGGAATCACATATTTCGCCGCACAAGGAGTGGCAAAGTATGAAAACCATAAAAAGCTATTGTTGACTATTGGCATAGTATTGAACCTGCTTATTCTATTTTTCTTCAAATATTTCAATTTCGCAGCTGATAATGTTACTGCACTAATGGAGTTCTTTGGAGTAAAAATAAGCATTCCTGAATTTAAGGTCCTTCTGCCTGTAGGTATCTCTTTCTACATTTTCCAAGCGATGGGCTACATGATTGACGTTTACCGTAAAGATATTAAGCCGGAAAAAGACTTCTTTACGTATGCCCTCTTTGTCTCATTTTTCCCCCAATTGGTGGCAGGACCTATAGAGAGATCCAACAACTTGTTGCCACAATTCAAGCAAAAGCATAGCTTCGACTATGATAATGTAATGAAAGGTGTAAATGTGATGGTATGGGGCTATTTTATGAAATTGGTGTTGGCAGATCGTTGTGGTCTTTATGTAGATGCAATCTATAACAACGTCTCTCATCACAACGGGGGTTCCTACCTTGTGGCATCGCTTATATTTCCATTCCAACTTTATGGTGATTTCGCAGGATATAGTTTTATAGCCATAGGATGCGCAAGAGTGTTAGGATTCAAGTTAATGGAGAATTTCCGTAGGCCATATTTCTTTTCAACATCCATTCAAGAATACTGGAAGCGCAATCACATTTCACTGACATCATGGTTCATGGATTATATATATTATCCAATGATTGGCAGAAGCACAAAACTATGGTGGTGGTGCTGTGCCATTTTCATAACATTTTTCATTTCCGGTTTTTGGCATGGAGCAGCTTGGACTTATGTCGTATGTTTTTCCATTCACGGCATATATTTGGTGACTTGTATTTTGAAAGAAAAACGGCAAAGGAAATTTGAGAAAAAACATGGGTTGAAGAAAAAGGAATGGTGGCTATGGATAAATAGGATTGTTACTTTCTTATTAGTAGTTATAACACTTGTCTTTTTCCGTGCCAATACATTACAAGATGCTATTACAGTGTTTATAGGAATTTTCGCAAATCCCGGTGTTCCTTATGAAGATTATGCTAACTTCATCGCTATTGGTTTGGCATTGATAATATTGATGATAAAGGAATTCTCAGAGGAATATAAGTGGCGAACAAACATCTCCGAATCAAGTTCTTGGCTGGTTCGGCATGTATATATTATCGCTATGATTGCTTATATTATCCTTTTTGGTGTATTAAATGGTGACCAGTTCATTTATTTCCAGTTCTAAAGTACAAAGACCATGAAGAAGTTATTAATCAGCATACTTTTCATTCTTGTTGGCCTTTTTGTTGTTGACCGCCTTGGTGGAGAAGCAATGTGGTGGGTCAATCAACATACACACGATGTTTCAGGACCAAAAATAAAATATTTAGCGAACGATGTACACGAGGACGTTGTGATGATGGGCACCTCACGCTGCAACAGCCATTATGTACCATCTATTATTAGTGACTCTATTGGCATGAGTGTTTATAATGGAGGCATTGACGCAAGCGATAACATTTATTCTCACTACATCATGCTAAACCACATCTTGGACATTCACAAGCCAAAAGTGTTATGCCTTGAAGTGCAGATTAGTGATTTTTCAAAGCAGGCAAACCCTTTTAAATGCATCACTTTTTTCGCTCCTTACATGGGAAAGAATGAGAAAGCGGATTCTGTGTTCAAGTTGGCAGGTAAATATTGGCAATATCGAATATCACATCTGTATCGTTATAATGCAAAAGCCATTTCAAATATTGCAGGACTTGTCATTAATCGACATGCTGGAGGTGACAATGGCTATATTCCTGACCCAAAGCCTAAAAAATTCCCAAAGGTTTTATTATATTTCAAGACACAAAACAACATTGATAGTTTGAAGATAGAATATTTGAACCGGTTTATTTCACTTTGCAAGCAAAACAAGATTAAATTGGTGTTTACCATAGCTCCTGCATATAGGAAAATAGACTCAGACTATTACGATGTTTTGAAGATTATTGCACAAAAAAACAACATTCCATTCTTAGATTACCATACTAAAGGATTGTTCTTGGATCATCCTGGTTATTTTCACGATCCAGACCATTTGTGGGATCAAGGATCCAGAATTTATTCAACAATCTTTGCAAGTGATTTTAAGCGCGTACTGAGAAATATAGATTTGCTGCCCAAAGCTGTATCAGATCTCTGACAACAATTTTTCAAAATGATTATATTGTTTTCATTTTTTTGATTACCTTTGCGACGTGAAAGCAAAATAGAAGTTGATTTGCAGATACTGCGAGTATCTTCTTTGGAAAATAACGTATTTGTTTTCAAGCATTTATTATAAATGCATTGAAAAAATGTGTTTTTCCAAGAGTATCTCCTATGTGGTATTGGCACTAATTCATCAATTTAACAATAGGTTCATTCGCCATGTTTTTATGGTGAAGTAGGATGAATGTGCCATTTCAGGTATTTATCAATACCTATTTGCATGATTCTATTTTGTATTTCACATAAAAAAGCCAAATTATCTTCAAATTAACTTAGCTTTTCATTTTATCATTGCTTTCACAACCAGCAATTTACATTGTATTTAATCAAATGCCATAATGCCAACTTGTCTTATATACTCCAAGACATTTTGATTTATTAAGGTAATATAGATATTGTGCCCTAAATATGCAAAACAGCCAATCATACAGCATTTCTGAAAAAATTGTGTTTGGGCTGACATACACCCTTTTCGTATCAATGTTTATGTTTGGTGATACCAATTTGGCCAATGGCTTGCTTTTTGCACAAGCATTGTTAATATTGGTGATCTCCAACTTCAAATTAAACGTCCACCGTTATCATATATTCTGTTTCCAATTCTGCCTGTATTGTTATATGACCACATTCTGGGCACTCAATGGTAAAATGAGTATTGATAGCGGGAATACCATTTTCAGGACTTTGATGATAACAAGTGTCTTGTATTCATTTTATGCCGTGACTCCAAACAATGTGCGAATATTGACAAAGATTGTCATGTGGGGTGGCTACACCATCGTTATTTATACTTATTTCTTTTATGGAGTCGATAGGATTGTGTCTATGGATGAAGGAAGTGGACGTATAACAAACAGATTCAACAATGTAAACACTATTGGAATGTTGGCTGCCATAGCCATCATAATCCACGCATATTATTCGATGTTTGAAAAATTTTCCAAGACAATTTTCCTTGCCATACCAGCACTTTTCGTCATTGGAGCCACTCAAAGCAGAAAAGCCATTATCGAACTTGTCATGGGTATTGTCTTGCTGTATTTTTTCAAATCAATCCGAGGACCCAAAAACAATCTTTTGCCAATAGCCAAATTCTTGTTTGCCATGGTAACCATTTTACTATTGCTGATATATTTGTCCCAAACTGGTCTTTTCATTGGTTTGACCGAACGCATGGAAGGTCTTTGGGCTTCTATAACAGGTGAAGGCGAAGTGGATGTGTCAACTGAATTGAGAGATGAATATAGGCGAATTGGATGGCAAAACTTCTTGGAAAATCCAATATTTGGAATAGGTATAGGCAACTCTCCTATCGCTTTGACGAGAGAAGGCTTTAAACACACTTACACTCACAACAACATTGTAGAAATGCTTTGCTGTGGTGGCATAGTTGGTTTTATTTCATACTACAGCATTTTCTTCTATTTGTTGTCTCAAGAAATGAAATTTTTAAAAAAAGACAAATTGGCTACCCTATATCTTGTATGGATTATATGTATTATAGCCACAGACTGGGGAGCAGTAAGATATTTTCACAAAGACACATATTTCATCTTGATGATTTTCTTCCTTCATGTTGATGAAATGAAGAAAAAATACTCCATCAATTATCGTTTTCAAAAAAGCAGAATAACGACTTACTGACAGGTCTGTTGTCAAAATATCAGTTGAAAACAGCAAGAATAAAATTAGTTTTGATAAAACTCAACAAATATAGTCACTCGTACTATACAATAAGAATTCAAAAGAACAATTATAATCACAATGAAGATACCCTTTTCTCCCCCCTACGTCGATCAAAATGTCATTGACGAGGTAGTGGATTCTCTAAAGTCAGGATGGATTACTACCGGTCCAAAAGTAAAAGCTCTCGAAGTCGAGATAAAGAAACTTACAGGAGCACAAGCCACATTGTGTGTAAACTCTTGGACCTCAGGAGCCATCATGATGCTGAGATGGTTCGGAGTCACCCCAGATGATGAGGTAATCATCCCTGTTTACACCTATTGTGCAACAGCAATGGCAGTGATGTGGGCTGGAGCAAAAGTTGTAATGGTGGATGCTGGCAATGACTTCAACATCTCTATAGATGCCATTAGAAAAGCCATAACCCCCAAGACAAAAGCCATCATACCTGTTGACATAGCAGGTTTTCCATGCGACTATGCTTCCATCATGTCATTAGTGAAAGAACCCAAAATCAAGTCAATGTTCACTCCCGGCAACGAAGTGCAACGTAAATTGGGAAGAATACTCGTACTAAGCGACTCCGCCCACTCTTTGGGTGCAATAACCATCAATAATGATAGAGAGAAACAAGCCGACATATCCATTTTCTCACTTCATGCCGTGAAAAACATCACCACGGCCGAAGGTGGTGCAATCTGCTTCAATCTACCTGCACCTTTCGACAACGAAATTCTATATAAAGACTTGCGTCTCATGACGCTAAACTGCCAGACCAAGGATGCCTTCACCAAAAGCCAAGCAGGAGGTTGGCGCTATGACATCGTGGGAAAAGGCATGAAGGCGAACATGGCCGACATCAATGCTGCAATAGGATTGGCACAAATTCGCCAATACGACCATCTGTTAGCTTTGCGCAAACATATTTTCAATACATACGACCAAGCTTTCAGTTCCTGCGAATGGGCTATCACCCCACCATCTCATGACCAGTACCGCGAAAGTTCTTACCATGTCTATGCGCTTCGTATCAAGGATGTAGATGAGTCACAACGAGATGCCATCATCAACGAGATTGCCAAACATGAAGTGGCTGTAAACGTACATTTCGTACCACTTGCCATGTTGTCTTATTACAAAGGACTTGGCTATGACATTTCCAATTACCCCAAAGCATACGAGGATTACGCACACGAGATTTCACTTCCCGTATATCCTCAACTCGATGAAGAAAAAGTGCATTTCGTTATCAAGACAGTGATGGAAGCACATGACAAAATAGTAGGTGCACCTCGTCGATGACACGCTTTTTTGACATCTTATTTTCGTGCTTGGGGCTAATATGCCTATCACCTATATTGCTTATCATCTACATATTGATCAAGACAGAAAGCAAAGGTCCTGGTTTGTATGCCCAGAAGCGCATAGGGAAAGATGGCAAGCCATTCAAACTTTTGAAATTTCGAACCATGAGGGAAGGTTCGGACAAAGGCAATCAGATTACAATTGGCGAGGATGAACGTATAACAAAAACAGGTCGTCACCTGCGCAAGTACAAACTCGACGAGCTGCCGCAATTGGTAAACGTCATAAAGGGCGAGATGAGTCTGGTCGGACCGAGACCAGAAGTTGAAAAATACGTGCGTCTTTATACTCCCGAACAGCGTGTAGTACTGAGCGTGCTCCCTGGTATCACCGATTATGCTTCCATACAGTACTCAAATGAGAATGAGATTCTTGGCAAAGCTAAAGACCCTCATAAAATGTATGTGGAAGAAATCATGCCAAAAAAAATAGAGTACAACATGAAGTACATCAAAGACCCTTCGCTATCTCAATATTTCAAGATTATATTCCTGACTGTCAGCAAGATAATCAAACATTAAAACCACATCGAACATGGATGAGACAAGAAATTATCTTGAGTTTCTCAGATTTTGCCTTAATGACAAAGAGCCAGTTCCTACTTGCATAAAAGACATACATTGGCACAAATTGCTGGAATTTGCTTCAAGCCAGACCATCACTGGTATTTATGCACCAACTATCATGATGCAAAATGGCAAGCTTGCCAAAGAAGACTTCCAAGGCAACAAGCCAACAGATGATGATGTGATGGAATGGTATTTCGAACTCCACCGTCTGCGCAAGCGCAATGAAGAACTATACAAATGTGCAGACAAGGCAAGCGAATGGTTCTTGGAAAATGGTTTCCCCAATTGCATACTAAAAGGCCAGGGCAATTCCATCATGTATCCTGACGCATATCAGCGTGAGCCTGGCGACATTGACATTTGGCTGGCAGGGGGACGTGAAAAAATTCTACAATTCACCACTAAATATTATCACCAACCCGCAACACAGATTCATGTTGACTTTCCAATGTTCAGGGATGCAGATGTGGAAGTGCATTTCAGGCCATCTTACATGCTCAACCCCTTCACAAACAAGAAGTTGACAAAATATTTCGATAGAATAGGCGACAGCCAATTCAATCACAAGGTTTCTACTCCCGATGGCAAGTATTCTTTTTTTGCACCCAACAACGAGTTCAATGTCATTTACCAATTGCTACATCTTTACAGGCATATAGCCAAGGAGGGCATTGGCCTTCGTCAGGTCATCGACTACTATTACTTGCTACGTAAATGCAATGCTGAGGGCTTCTCCCAACAGGCAAGGAAAGAGTATCAAGCAACACTTAAGGAGCTGGGGTTAACCCGCTTTGCAAGATCCATCATGTACATCATGCACAATGTGCTTGGCATAAGTAAGGATTGCCTGTTGATAGAACCCGATGTGAAAGAAGGTAAATTCTTACTCAATGAAGTGCTTCTTTTAGGTAATTTTGGCCGTTCCGAGAAACGTCTGAAAGCCTTGGAGAATGCAGAAGGACATTTCAAGCGTTTCATCATTTTGGAAAAATACAATTTCCGCCTGCTCAAACATTATCCGAGCGAGGTGATCTGGCGCCCCTACCACGACCTTAAAATGAGTTGGAAAGACCATCATAATAAAAGCGAATAGACTTACATGGAAGAGAAAATTTCAAGGAACCATCTGGTCATCATGGCTGGCGGTATTGGGAGCCGTTTCTGGCCCATGAGTACAGCCGACAAGCCTAAGCAATTTATAGATGTGCTTGGAGTGGGTCGCACTCTGCTCCAGTTGACTTTTGACCGTTTCGAGGACATCTGCCCACCAGAAAACATCTGGGTAGTGACAAATGTAAGATACGCCGACATCGTGCATGAACAACTGCCAGAGATTCCCATCGACCATATCCTTCTTGAACCTTGCCGTCGCAACACGGCACCATGCATAGCCTACGTAAGCTGGAGAATCAAGAAAATCGACCCCAAAGCCAACGTGGTAGTGGCTCCAAGCGACCATATCGTCACCAATGGCAGCGAATTCAAAAGGGTTGTAAACACCTGCCTGAAATTCACAAGCGAGACCGATGCCATCATAACACTCGGAATGAAACCCACCCGACCCGAAACAGGATACGGATACATTCAAGCCGACTTGACCACAAGTTCGGCACGCAACAAGGAAATATATCGTGTGGACTCTTTCCGCGAAAAGCCTGACGAGCAAACAGCAAAGCAATATATCAAGAGCAAGAGTTACTTCTGGAACGCCGGCATCTTCATTTGGAGAGTCAGCACCATTGTCAATGCCTTCAGAATCTACATGCCAGCCATGTCGAAAATCTTTGAAAGCATGCTGCCCATCTATGAGACAGAAGAAGAGCAGCGATTTATCAACCAACGTTACCCAGAATGCGAGAACATTTCTGTTGACTATGCCATTATGGAGAAAGCTTCCGAAATATTTGTCTGTCCTGCCAATTTTGGATGGAGCGATTTGGGCACATGGGGCTCGTTGATGGAACAGACTCCAAAAGATCTTTACGGCAACTGCAAGATAGGTTCCAACATATCCCTATACGACACACACAACTGCATCATACACACCACGGAAAACCAAAAAGTAGTGGTGCAAGGCCTCGACGGATACATCGTAGCTGAAAAGGATGGCAAATTGCTTATCTGCAAACTAAGCGAAGAGCAAAAAATAAGGCAATTTGCTGAAGAATCTTAAGTCTGCACAAATCTCACAAACACCATACAATGTCGAAGACAGCTCTTATAACAGGTATTACAGGCCAAGATGGCTCTTATTTGGCTGAATTCCTTATAGATAAAGGTTATAAGGTACATGGATTGATGCGCCGCTCTTCTTCGTTCAATACCGGACGCATAGAGCATTTGTATCTTGATGAATGGGTGCGCGATATGAAGAAAGACAGATTGGTCAACCTGCATTGGGCAGACATGACCGACTCATCATCGCTCATCCGAATTATCGGGGAGATAAAACCTTCCGAGATATACAATCTGGCAGCCCAAAGTCATGTGAAAGTGTCGTTCGACGTTCCTGAATATACAGCCGAAACAGATGCCGTGGGAGTTCTACGCCTTCTTGAGGCTGTTCGCATCTGCGGTTTGGAAAAAGAATGCCGTATTTATCAGGCTTCAACATCCGAACTCTTCGGCAAGGTTCAGGAAGTGCCGCAAAAGGAGACTACACCATTCTATCCTCGTTCGCCATACGCCGTGGCAAAGCTTTACGGCTATTGGATAATGAAGAATTATCGTGAGAGCTATAGCATGTTTTGCAGCAATGGCATTCTATTCAACCATGAGAGCGAGCGTAGAGGCGAGACATTCGTCACCAGAAAGATAACCCTTGCAGTGGCTCGCATCGTGCAAGGATACCAAGACAAGCTATATCTTGGCAATCTCAATTCTTTACGCGACTGGGGGTATGCAAAAGACTACGTGGAGTGCATGTGGCTTATTCTGCAACAACCAAATCCCGACGACTTCGTTATAGCAACAGGGGAATACCACACCGTGAGGGAATTTGCCACCTTGGCTTTCGAACATGTCGGCATACATTTGGAATGGAAAGGAGAAGGTGTTGAGGAAAAGGGTATCGACAAAGCCACGGGTCGCATACTGGTGGAAGTGGATCCCAAATACTTTAGACCTGCCGAAGTTGACCAATTGCTGGGCGACCCATCTAAGGCAAAAACAGTGCTTGGTTGGAATCCAAGGAAGACTTCTTTCCCAGATTTGGTGCGCATCATGGTTGACCACGACATGAGATTCGCAAGAAAGTTGCACAACAAAGCAGAGGAATCCTAAAACTTAGTCAATGGCACTCGATAAAGAAGCCAAAATATACGTAGCAGGACATAGAGGGTTGGTGGGGTCTGCCATTTGGTCCAATTTGCAACAAAGAGGCCACACAAACCTTGTAGGACGCACACACAGAGACCTCGATTTGCTTGACCCTGTGGCTGTGCGTCGTTTTTTTGACCATGAACGTCCCGATGCTGTGGTGTTGGCTGCCGCACATGTTGGAGGCATAATGGCAAATCTTCAATATCGAGCAGACTTCATATACCAAAACCTTCAGATACAACAAAATGTCATTGGCGAGAGTTTCCGTCACGACGTGAAGAAGCTTTTATTCTTAGGTTCCACATGCATTTACCCACGTCTCGCTCCTCAACCCATTCCAGAATCGTCGCTGCTCACATCAGAATTGGAATACACCAATGAACCTTACGCCATTGCCAAAATAGCGGGATTGAAGATGTGCGAAAGCTTTTCCATACAATATGGATGCAATTACATAGCTGTTATGCCAACCAACCTATATGGTCCAAACGACAATTTCCATCTGGAGAACAGTCATGTGCTTCCTGCTATGATACGCAAAGTGCATCTGGCAAAATGCTTGAACGAAGGAGACTGGGACGGAGTACGGCGCGACCTTGACCTACGTCCTGTGGAAGGTATCGACGGCAAAGGCAACAAAGACGACATTATTGCCATCTTGTCCAAATATGGCATAACGCCTGAAGCTGTGAAACTATGGGGCACAGGTTCGCCTTTACGAGAGTTTCTATGGAGCGAGGACATGGCAGATGCCAGTGTACACGTTTTGTTGAACGTTGACTTTGCCGACACCTACGACCACAGCAACCCGGAAATCCGAAACTGCCACATCAACATCGGTTCTGGCAAAGAGCTGTCTATACGTGAGTTGGCTGCCAAAGTGAGGGGAGAGATTGGATTCAAAGGAGATATCAGATGGGATTCATCCAAGCCCGACGGCACACCGAGAAAACTCACCGATGTGAGCAAGATTCACCAATTGGGATGGCGGCACAAAGTGGAAATCGAAGAAGGCATACATCGGCTATACCAATGGTATTCGAAGACTTGAAACCACGAATAAAAGCAATGATTGTTCCCTAAACATTCATGATGGGGAGCGTCAACTTAAATAATCATTCAGACAGGAGGCAGTCACGCCATTGAGCGGTTGCTTCCTTCATTTGTTTTTATATTTATATATAAATTCCTCCAATTCCTACCATCCATGAGAAAGACACCACTTACAATCATTCTTGCATTCATCTCCCTTGTCACCATGGCACAACCCATAGACAGAGAGGCTGTAATAAAACGAAACAACCCCCATGTGACTACACTCGACACATTGGCATCACTAACAGTAGGCAATGGAGGTTTCGCATTCACTGTAGATGCTACTGGCCTGCAATCGTTTCCAAAAATGTACACCAATGGTGTGCCACTTGGAACGATGAGCGACTGGGGATGGCATAGCTTCGACAATCCCGAGAACTACCGTCTGGAAGAAGCACTGAAAGCATACGACTTCGGACATGGGCACACGGAGTTTTATGCCACACAATTCAATGAAGGTCGCCCCAAGGGTGCCTCGGAATGGTATCGGCAGAATCCGCATCGCATGCATTTGGGTGCGGTTGGTATCAACTTGAATTCAAGTGAGGTGACAGACATCGACCAGACACTTGACCTTTGGACCGGTATCATCGACAGCCGTTTTACATATCGTGGTTACAAATATCACGTGCAGACAGCCTGCCACCCCACACGCGACATGATAGCAACACGCATTGAGACTGACAACCCCGACAACCAAGTGGCTTTTAAGTTCCCCTACCCCACAGGCAAGCATAGCGACGATGCATGCAATTGGGACGAGTGGGAGAAAAACATCACCAGCTTCGAGGGGCTTGGAAACGGATGTACCGACACATTGAAACGAATTTTAGACGGCAAGTCTCGATTCGACCAGGCTGCATACTATGTTGTAATTCATTGGAACAACAACAAGCACCATTACATCAATCGCTCCGGCAGCCATCCATTGTGGAATGAACTACATTTCGAATGTCCAGAACGCACAACCTCTTTCACCTGCGAATTTGTAGAGAAAAAGGATCCAAGCCGACCGTCACTGTCATTCGACGAGGTGGCAGAGGCATCGCGCAAGCATTGGCAAAGTTATTGGAACAAGGGAGCCATCGTGGACTTCTCCAATTGCACAGACCAACGTGCCCGCGAACTTGAGCGACGTGTGGTTTTAAGCCAATATCTGCTTGCTGTCAACGATGGAGGCGACACACCCCCACAAGAGACAGGCCTCACCTACAATTCTTGGTTTGGCAAGTTCCACTTGGAAATGATATGGTGGCATCAAGCACAATTTGCCCTTTGGGGCCATCCCGAGATATTGGAACGTTCCCTTGACTGGTATCACAAGGTGGAACCTATAGCTCGTGACATTGCACGACGTCAAGGTTTTAAGGGAGTGAGATGGATGAAAATGACTGACCCAACAGGAATAGAAGCTCCTTCGAAAGTGGGTAGCTTCCTTATTTGGCAACAGCCACACCCCATCTTCTTGGCAGAATTGCTTTTTCGTGCCGCGACTCCAGCCGACAAGCTACGCATCATAGAGAAATTCAAGGACATCGTTGCAGAGACGGCAGACTTCATGGAATCTTTTGCAACATACGACAAGAAAAGCAATCGGTATGTGCTGAAAGGCTGCATTCCCGCACAAGAGACATTGCGGGCCGCCGAAACCGTGAACCCACCATTTGAATTGTCATACTGGCATTTCGCATTGCAGTTGGCTCAGCAATGGCGTGAGCGAACCAACGAGCAGAGAAAAGCCGAATGGGACGACATAATAGCCAATCTCTCATCATTAGCTTCAAAAGACGGACTATATCTCGCAGCAGAGACCGCTCCTCAAACATACGAAGACTTGCGATTCACAAGTGACCACATGGCTGTGCTTGGTGCTGTAGGCATATTGCCATGCACACCACAGGCAGACAATGAGGTCATGCGCAACACTCTGAATTGGGTGCTCGGCAATTGGAACTGGGACAAGACTTGGGGATGGGATTTTCCAATGACAGCCATGAATGCCGCACGATTGGGCGAGCCTGAGAAAGCCATAGACGCCTTGCTTATGCCAAAACGTACAAACACCTATCTCCCCAACGGGCACAACTATCAAGATGGAAGGCTGCGCTGCTATCTTCCTGGAAATGGGGGATTGCTCACGGCTGTGGCAATGATGTGTGCAGGATGGGATGGCGAGCAACGCCATAATCCTGGTTTCCCATCTGAGGGCTGGGACGTGAGATGGGAAGGACTTCTCCCATTACCTTAAACCCTTCATTCGCCTTGGATATCCAAAACATGGATGCCATCTCATCACTTGCTCAGCAACGGCTGTTGCTTGAGATAGAATACAACACAGAGCGTGAAGCCTACCGCAGGCAAACAGAATCAGTTGGTTTGATGCGCAAGGTGAAGCGTGGTGATGCATGGTATCCTATCAGGGGCGGACGCTCATATTACAATTCTCTTAACCAGCTGGTAGTTGAAATATTCCGCCTGTCTGACAATGACATGGAACACAACTTCGAGTATGGCAGGCCTGTTTGCTTTTTTCGCGTCAGCGAAGACAAGAAGCAAGGTGGAAACATCTCTTATTTCAAGACCACCTGCAGTGTAAACTATACTGACGGCGACCGCATGGTGGTCATCGTTCCAGACAGCAACATGGTTTCCGAGGTACAAAATGGCGACCATCTTGGAGTACAGCTCTTTTTCGATGAGACATCCTATCGGCTGATGTTCGATGCCCTCGACCGTACGATGAAAGCCAAAGGCAACCGATTGGCATATCTCAGAGACCTTTTTTACTCACATCAACCAACGGCTCGCTTCACCTTCTCCCCCATGCGTTTCCCCTGGCTCAACGCAACGCAAGAGAAAGCTGTGAACGAAGTACTACGCGCCAAGGATGTGATGGTGGTGCACGGCCCTCCTGGAACAGGCAAGACCACCACTCTTGTGGAGGCCATCAACGAAACCCTCCACCGCGAGAGTCAAGTGCTTGTTTGCGCTCAAAGCAACATGGCTGTCGATTGGATTTCAGAGCAACTCACCGACCGCGGCATCAACGTTCTGCGCATCGGCAACCCTACACGTGTGAACGACAAGATGCTGTCGTTTACATACGAGCGTCGCTTTGAGGCTCATCCCGACTATCCACAACTATGGAGCATTCGAAAGGCAATTCGCGAACAACGGCAGCAACGGCGACGCAACGACAATTATCACCAGAAGATGGACCGCCTGCAAAGTCGTGCCACCGAACTGGAACTGCGCATACAAAACGAAATATTCGGTGAAGCCAGAGTCATAGCCTCTACGCTTGTTGGTTCTGCCAATCGTCTGCTCGACGGTCAGAAATACGGCACACTATTCATCGACGAGGCCGCCCAAGCCATGGAAGCTGCTTGCTGGATACCCATCAGAAAGGCAAGCAGAGTGGTGTTTGCCGGCGACCACTGCCAGCTTCCCCCTACTGTGAAAAGCATAGCCGCCCTGAAAGGAGGTCTCGGGAAGACCCTCATGGAGCGCATCGTTGAGAACAAACCGGAAGTAGTGACTATGCTCAAGGTGCAATACCGCATGAACGAACACATCATGCGCTTCTCTTCAGAATACTTCTACGAAGGAAAAGTGGAGACAGCACCTCAAATAAAGCATAGGAGCATTCTCGACTACGACAACCCGATGACATGGATTGACACATCCTCGCTCGACAGCCATGAGGAATTCGTGGGCGAGACATTCGGACGAATCAACAAGGCGGAAGGTCAACTCACTCTCGACACACTTGAGAATTACTTCAACAAAATAGGTCGCCAACGCATACTCGACGAGAGAATTGACGTAGGCATCATATCCCCATATCGAGCACAAGTGCAATACCTGAGACGGTTGCTGATGAAAAAGGAGTTTTTCAAGCCATTCCGCCATCTGCTGACCGTCAACACTGTGGATGGTTTTCAAGGACAAGAGCGCGATGTCATCATCATCTCATTGGTCAGGGCAAATGAAGATGGGCAAATAGGTTTCTTGAAAGACTTGCGACGAATGAACGTTGCAATCACCCGTGCTCGCATGAAACTCATCATTCTTGGCGACTCGGGCACATTGACACGCCACCCTTTCTATAAGCGGTTCTACAATCACGTAGTGTCTGAGGAAAAACATGATAAAGTCTGCGAATACGACACATAACCCGTAACTACTCAGTCATTATCATAGCCTCATTAAGCAATATATGAAGCAAACGGCGATGCCGTTAAAAAATCATAATGAGAACCTGTTTGGAAGCTGGTC
>ONAG01000164.1 GCA_900315745.1 uncultured Prevotellaceae bacterium | reverse complement strand
TCGAGAAGCTTGACGAGTACAACATTGGTCAGCTCATCTACTTCTTCGAGAAGGGTTGCGGCATCTCTGGTCTCATCCTTGGTGTCAATCCTTTCAACCAGCCTGGTGTGGAGGCATACAAGAAGAATATGTTCGCCCTCCTCAACAAGCCTGGCTACGAAGCTGAAAGCAAAGCCATTCAGGAAAGACTGAAGTAATTTTTATTGCGACAAGTCGCCGAAAGAAAAATATTAAAAAATAGGGAAAAATAGAGAAAAAAGAACATGGAGATAGAGGTGTTGCCAGACGAAGTGTTGAGGAATAAATTGAAAAGGTTCGTTTATGACATTGTGGGATGCTGTCAGGAGGTTCACCGAGAAAAAGGTCCTGAGTTGACAGAATACGTCTATCAAGATTGTTTGAAGCTTGCGTTGGACGACGCACATATACCTTATCAGAAGGAATACCACTTTCATCCGACATTTCGTGGTCGTGAAATCCAATCCACATTGAGAGTCGATTTCTTTTGTAAGGAAAAAGTTTTTCTTGAATGTAAGGCCATCGACGAGATTTCTTTCCATGAACGTGTCCAGTTGACGAATTATATGCGTAATGCTGGTGTGAGGATAGGTGTCCTTTACAACTTTGCCCCCATTGTTGCTCAGTGTGAGAAGTTTTATCTCGACACCGATACAAACAAAATCTATTATTTTTAATCCTTTTATTTTTCTTTATTTTTACGTGTTTTTTTATATTTTTCTTTCGGCGGCTTGCCGCAACAGATAAATACGATATACAAACTTTATTTATTAAAAACTATATTCAGATGAAATACGATTCAATTGCTCCAGATGTGAAATACATCGGTGTGGATGACCTTGACATAGACCTTTTCGAAGGTCAGTATGAAGTGCCGCTGGGTGTTTCCTACAACTCCTATCTGATTCTTGAGAGAAGATTGCCATCATGGACACGGTGGATGCCACGAAGACGGCTGAATGGGAGAAGAACCTGGAAGCGGCGCTCGGTGGCAAGACACCTGACTACTTGATTGTGCAGCATCTCGAACCCGACCACGGAGGCAGCGTGCAGTTCATCTTGGAGAAATATCCCAACATGACGGCTGTGTGCTCGCAGAAGGCGGTGGCGATGTTCAAGCGCTTCTTCGAGGCTGATTTCAGCGAACGCATTCAGGTGGTGAAGGAAGGGGAGACGCTCTCGCTCGGACAGCATACCCTGCAGTTCTTCATGGCTCCGATGGTGCACTGGCCAGAGGTGATGGTCACCTACGACCAGAAGAGCAAGATTCTCTTCTCTGCCGACGGCTTCGGAAAGTTCGGTGCTCTCTGCAAGGAGGAAGAGGATGATGAGGGTTGGGCATGCGAGGCTCGCCGCTACTACTTCAACATTGTGGGCAAGTATGGCGCCATGGTGCAGAATCTCTTGAAGAAGGCTGCCACGCTCGACATCCAGAAGATTTGTCCGCTGCATGGTCCTGTGCTTGAGGAAGACCTCGGCTACTACCTTGGCATCTACGATACATGGAGCAAGTACGAGCCTGAAAATGAGGGCATCTTCATTGCCTACTGTTCCCTGCATGGCAACACCGCCAAGGCTGCTCAGGCTTTGGCAGACATCCTCAAGGAGAAGAGCGACGTGAAAGTGTCCATCGCAGATATTGCCCGCGACGACCTGCATGAGTGTGTGGAGGATGCTTTCCGCTACGACCGCATGGTGCTTTGCGCTCCCACCTACGATGGCGGCATCATGCCCATCATGGAAGACTTCATCAACCACCTCCGCATCAAGACTTACCAGAATCGTAAGGTGGCATTCGTGGAGAACGGCACATGGGCACCGGCATCGGGCAAGAAGATGCGCGAGCAGATGGAGGCGATGAAGAACATCACCATCATCGAGCCCATCGTCACTGTCGAGTCAACCGTCAAGGCTAAGACGATTGAAGACCTCAAGGTGCTGGCAGACGCGTTGCTGGCATAAGAAAGCATAAAAGGTTGCGGCTTGCCGCAACCATTCAGAAAATAGCAGAAAAAAGAATGCTCCAAGGCACGCAGCTTTGGAGCATTTTTTGTTGGCTGGGATGTTGTTGACAATTTATTCGTAATGTCTGATTCTCACGTCGATGCCGTCATCCTTCAGCGAGGCGGGGAGGGTGGTCACGTCCGTCTGTCCGTAGTGATAAGGGAAGAGCACCTTGGGCTTGACGATACTGGCAGCCTTGATGAGTTGCTCTGGAGTCATGGTATATGGCTGGTTGCAAGGCAGGAAAGCAATGTCGATGTCGTGGATGTCAGCCATTTCGGGAATGTCCTCCGTGTCTCCGGCTATGTAGATGCGCAAGCCGTCGAGGTTGAGGATGTAGCCGTTGTCACGTCCTTTCGGGTGGAACTG
>ONAG01000070.1 GCA_900315745.1 uncultured Prevotellaceae bacterium | reverse complement strand
AATGCTTCCTGTGTGCTGAATGGGCAATCCTTGTGTGAATAACTAAAAAATGGGCAACTTTTTTCTTAACAATCCTTAAAAACTAAAGGTTTTAGTTGATATGAACTAATTTTTTTAGTTACTTTGTGGCTGGATAAGATACTGACGCATTTGATGGATGCGAAACTAAAAGAAAACGAACAATGAAAAAACTCACTCGTAAAGAAAAGGAAATCATGGACCTGTATTGGCAGCATGGGCCAATGTTCGTCAAGGAACTGTTGGAGTACTACGACGAGCCACGTCCTCATTTCAATACTCTGTCAACCACGGTGCGTATTTTAGAGAAGAAGGGCATGCTCGGACACAAGCAGTTTGGCACGTCTTATCAGTATTTCCCGTTGGTATCTGAGAAAGAATATGGACGGTCGAGTTTGGCAGGAGTCATCAAGAGCTATTTTGACGACTCTTACCTTGATGCCGTCAGCAGTTTCGTGAAGGACGAAAAGATTTCCTTGGATGAACTGAAAGAACTTATAGAGAAAATAGAGCAATCATAATACACAATGGATAGTATGTTGGAATTTCTGAAATACGACTTGAAAGTTGCTGTGCTGATAGCGATATTCTACTTGTTCTATCGCCTGTTGCTCAGCCGCGACACGTTCCACCGGCTCAATCGCATGGTGCTTCTAATAACAGCAGTCGCTTCATTCGTCCTGCCGTTCTGTGTCTTCACTTTCCATCATACTGTCGTCATGGAATCGCTTCAGTCCAGCATTGCCATTGAGAAGCCTTTGGCGGCAATCGTCGAACCTTCCCAGCCATGGTGGCAAACGGGACTTGTCGTCGTGTTCTTCTTGGGTGTGTTCATTGTTGTGGGGCACGTTGCTTGGTCTGTCATGCAGGTGGTTCGTCTCATCATGCACAGCGAGCGTCACACACAAGACGATGGCGTAGTCATCGCCGTCACCGACAAGCCTTTGGCTCCATTCAGCTGGATGCGCTACATTGTGCTCAGCGTTGCGGATTTCAAACATCAAGACCCTGCCATCATGGCACACGAACGTGCCCACATACGCCAGCGACACTCGCTCGACGTTCTCCTCGTTGACATTCTCACAGCTTTGCAATGGTTCAACCCCGCTATATGGATGCTTCGCCAAGACTTGCGTGCCATCCATGAGTACGAGGCTGATGCTGCTGTTCTCTCTCAAGGCATCAATATGCGCCAGTATCTGTATCTGCTTATCCAAAAGGCCGCTGTCAATGGTGGGTACTCCATAGTCAACGGCATTACTCATAGTACCCTAAAAAACCGCATAAACATGATGCTTAACAATAAGAAATCCAATGGCAAGAGTTGGATCAAACTGCTTGCTCTCCTGCCCATCTTGGGCACCGTCCTCGTTCTCAACGCCGAGACAGTCACCGAATATGTTTACCAACAACCTCAAAAGAAAATGGTGAAGAAAGGCCGCAAAGCCGGCAAGGTGAATGTCAGTGGCAAGACCCTCGAAGTGAAAGCCGACACCGCGCTTGCCACAGTGCCCATCTGCATCAAAGTTATAGATGGGGAAAAGGGAAATAAGGAGAATCCTCTTGTCATTATCGACGGCAAGCGCTCAACCATCGAGGATGTGCAGGCTCTCGACCCCAAAGCCATAGATCATATCGATGTTTTGAAAGACAATGCATCCATCGAGGTGTATGGTGAGGAGGGAAAGAACGGAGTAATCATCATCACAACCAAGGACGCGGCACGCTATACCGCAACAGCAACTTGGCAGCCATCTTCTTCTACGGAAACATCAGACGATATCGTTGTAGTTGGCATGGAAACCGAAACCAATGAAGAAATCAACCCAGAAGCATTCGACGTGGTGGAAAAGATGCCGGAATACCCTGGTGGCATCGAAGGTTTGATGAAATTCCTCTCAGAGAATGTGCGTTATCCGGAAGCTGCTTCTAAAGCAGGTATCCAGGGTAGGGTGCTTGTCAATTTCATCGTTGAGAAAGATGGTAGAATAAGCAACATCCATGTCATCAATAAGGTCAACGACTACCTTGATGCCGAGGCAATCCGTGTTGTAGGCGTCATGCCCAAATGGACCCCAGGAATGCATGAAGGCAAACCCGTGCGTGTGAAATACACCGTGCCCATATCATTCCGCCTAAACTAAACCTCTCATTCAAAGAAATCGTAGTAATCATAAGACTCGGAGAATTCAGAATCCTCCGAGTCTTATGATTACTCCGTAAAAACGTCATTCTTGCAAAATGACATGTTTCATGTGAATTTTGTATCACTGTCTTGCTCCAACCTCTATCAAAAAAGTCTCAGGTTCGCTCCTGGGTTGAAGCAAACTTGAGACTCTCTTTAATTATAGAAAAATCTTACTTTATCAATACCTTGCGGCCATTGATGATGTTCAGACCCTTTTGAGGCACGCTCAAACGCTGACCGGCTGCATTGTAGATTGCAGACTTGCCATCCTTCACATCTACCATGATATCCCTGATACCGGAAGTTGGATTGTCAATCCAAGCCACCGCAGACTTGTTGCACTCACCACCACCGTAATAAATGCTCTGAATGCCTACCTTGTTCCATGTGTTGCACTCCTCTACACCATCCTGGAAGTAAATGCCGTGTGAACCATCCCATGTGTTGTAGTTGAAGTTGTAAGGCACTTCCGTAGCGTCTTCATTTATTGCATAGTACATGTCAGCCTTGAAGGTATAAGGTGCCTGCTCGCCATCCTTCTCTACCCATACAGTGTAGAACAGTTTTTGTGGATTCAATGTCTCACCATTGCTGCCAGTGGAAGGTATCATGCAAGAAATGCCACTTGACCACTCTCCGAAATCAATTGAGTTGATGACAGGGTCGGCTGGTGTGGCGGCAACTTCATTAAACTTCGTTATTACTACATTGGTAAATGTCTGGTAAGCATACACGTCTGTCGGAAGGGCATTGATCACCAACGACTGGGCTGAGGTGAATTGTGACTTTTCAGCATCGAAGTCTAACACTGCATCCACCATCTTGCCATCAGCATCGAGGGCTGTGAAATAGTAGTCGTTGTTCGACATCCAGAAACTTACTGTTCCCATGAATTGGTTGGCTGGGATTACATACTGTCCAGCCGCGTTCTTGGTTGCCTTCACCCACAGTTGGTCGGCGCTTGAGTTTGCATCAGCTGCCAGACCTTGTATGTATGCATCGTCGCCATCGAAACCTAATTTCACCCAAAGGGTTAGCTCGGCTGGGTCGTAATAGGGCTTTTCTGAGTTGGCTGTGAAGATGTATGTGTCTGTTACGAGATTCTCTGGAGCTACAACAGGTGAAACGATAAAGTCGATAGGTGTCACCTCGATACTGTTCAACTGGGTGTTGCCGGCGATGGTAACCACAACCTTCTGTGCCTCGCCAGTCCATGTGGCGCCATCAAGGGTGCCTGTGTCTGCACTGTTGTCGTTGTTCCACTTGCCGTTGTTGAACACAATCTTGTTGATTGTCTTGCCCACGGCTGCCTCGAAGGTCAGCGTTCCACCATATACGCGCAACTGAGGCCCCTTCGTCGTGTTCCAGAAGCGGTTGGGTGTGCCTTCTGGATTTGGCGTGACGGTCAGCGTAACAGCACCTTCAGTGAACTTGCGGTCTTCGGTGATGTCGCCTTCATGGCTGTCATTTGAAGAGCATGGCTCGTCGGTCATGGCATTGAAGTTGAAGGTCACCTTCTCGTATTCCTTGATGGTGTACCAGAAGATTTCCGACTTGTTCTCCTCGCCGCCGCCGGTATAGATGCTCTGGATGCCTATCTTGTTCCATTTGTTGTAGTCAGGCTGCTTCAGATATATGTAGGTGGGGAAGATGTCCAAGTTTTCGGTAAAGCCATAGGGCAATACGGTCATGTTCTCCGTCAGGTTCATGTAGTCGTCCATCTTGAAGGTCACTGGTTCGATTTCTTGTTCGATGTCGCTGAAGAACTGGAAGCTCAACTTTGAAGCTATCATGCCGTTGCCATCTACGTCGATAGTAGGCACTGTGAACATCACAACAGGACCAGATGTAGCGTCGTAAATCTGTGAGATGTTGGGCGTTGCCGGTGTGGTTGCCTTCTCCACGACCTTGGTAATGACGGCATTCTTGTAGATGTCGGCTTTCAGTAGGGTGGAGGTGACGAGGGTTATCTCCTTGGTCACTGCCGTAAGCTTGTTGGCTTCAGCATCGTAAGTGAATTCAATGTTCTTGTCCTCAAGGAACATGTCGTATCCACTGTACGGAGTGTCTTGGTAGAAACCGAAGTATTGACCTCCGCGGAAGGTTACGGTTGTGCCATCCAATTTTCCTTTTATCCATGCTTCAGGCAGGTAGCTGCACATGCCCTGGACATAGACATCATTGCCGTCGAAGCCAATCTTCAGAGCCCCGGTTGAGGGCACGTCCATGTTGTTGTCATAGGTTATCACCCAGTCATCGGCTACCAAGCCCTCTGGTATGACCACGGTTTTCGAATTGTCTGGTTCTGCCTTGGTGAAGACAGGCATGAACCAGTAGGCGTATGGATATGGCGTTGTTGGGTTGCTGTTCTCCAAGAGGTATGGGGTTACAGACTCCAATACACCTTCAGTTGCGTTATATTTGAATTCTAAGTTTTCTACTAATGTTTCCGTGTCAAAGGCACCGCAGAAATAAATAGGACCGCTCTCGTCTTGACCAACATATTGGCCATTTGGGAATAAGACTTTGTTTCCGCTGATTGTTCCCTTTATCCATCCTTCCTTAAAAAAGTAGGACACGCCTTGGAGGTAGATATCAGAACCGTCGATGGCAACATTGATGGTTGACATCACTGTCGTGAAATCTTGTAATCCATAAGGTGAGTTCAACAAGTATTTTCCATCTGCGGTGTACCATTTCTCCACCGGGGCAGAGGCTGGGGGTATCACCAATTCTTGGAATTCATCCTTTGGGGCTTTTGAAGCAGACAGACTACTTCGGTCGATGCATTTGAATGTTGTACTCGGACTCTGTGCATTTTCTTGCGAGAGTGTTCTCAAGTCCTTTTGCGCGAATGCTGTCACACCAATCAGTGCGCACAGCATGGTTAGAAGTGTAATTCTTTTCATATTATTATATTATTGTTTATCTGGTTGTTGTCCATCATGTGCTTTCCACATACATTCTGTTATCTTCATGTCCGAAAAGACTGCCGTGAATGAAGACTCTTCGGGTGAGCAGGCATAGATGCCAAAACTGATTTCGCCTGCACCGGCAAAGACATGGCACACACGCATCTGACTGAAATCTGTTCCGTTGGTGGAACATTCTATGCAATAGTCGTCTTCTCGGCGAGAGAAACGATACCACATCGTCTTGACATCAGCGGAAATAGCTGTTGTTGCCCAGTCGGAATAACCCTTGTTGGTGACCACGCTGCCAAGATGCTGGAACTCCTTATTCTCATATTCCACAGACCCTTTGAGCCAGTTCTCGCTGTCCAGGTACATCACGATGCCGCATTGGTCGAAGCGATGGTGGCTTCCTGTGAAGTCGGTCTTTACAACAAAGCTGAAGAACTTCTCACGTGTCTTCATTTGCAGCACGGGGGCGTTGTCGTTTTGGAAATGGTAGTATGTGCGCTGCCACAGGTCGGTGTGAGGAGCTGTCGTGATGAGGATGGTGTCTCCTTTCACTTCAAATCCTTTCGCCTCCCTTGTCCATTGAAGGCTGCCCAAGTCAATGCGGCCACTGTCTGATAGTGCCGCTTTTACATTGTCAACGAAATCCATATCCTGTTCTTTTGGTGGTTGGTTTCCACATGCAGCTAACCACATGCAGCATGTAAAGAAAACAAGAAAGTTCTTTTTCATTATTTCATTTATTTACAATATCGCAGCAAAAATAATGATTTTCCATGAAAAATCATTATTTTTGTAAAAGAATTGCCACTACAATTTCGGCACCTTTGCAATCTTATATCTTGTGTTTTTCAATTTGTATAATTAGGAACAAAAAAAGATAACTATATAATGTCTGAAAGATACAAATTATTGTTTATCTTTTTACCAAATCATTTACACTTGCATATTGTGCATCATTTTTTGTTTGATTTGTAAACTCTTTCTTTGTCGAATCAAGGCTTGATGCATTTAGCTCCACCGATGTGTCCAAGTCAATAGAAAGATAGATTTCTTGATTTTTGATATTCATGTATCTATCTTTTTCAATATCCACAGATGAAGTTACCTTGCATTCTCCCTTTGTTGCGAACAAATGTTGCCCTATAATACTACGTTGATGAAACAAAACATATCCAATTGAAGACAAATGTTCCACTATCTCCATGGATTCTTTAGTGTATTTGATTCCAATGGCAAGCTTTCCCGTTGGAAGGAATTTTATGCTTTTTACATCATAATTCTCCATCATTACCATTAGGATACCATCTTTTTCTGGTGCAGGCACGATACTTTCTTTCTCTTTTCTTGCGGCATCGATGATAGGTTTTGGGTTCTCTCCCAATTTGCATGGCATGACTATAAAATACTTCTCCAAATCAGCCTTCAAAATATCGTTGCTTTTCTTGTATTCTTCTGAATTATCCAATGCCAACGAGATTATCTCATCGTCTGAAAAAGGCGTATATGTCTTGCCTATAACTTCTTGAAAATGTGTTCTGAAATATTTCTTTGCATCCACCCCTGGACGTGCAGTCATGGCATAGAAATCATAATCTTTTTGCAACCAATCTTGTATTTCTATGCGGAAACGGTCGCGTACCTTTTCCTTCCATTTTAATTTCTGTGAAGCTGAGTTGCGAGCATATAGAGACAATACGAATAGGAAATTAACATCATAGTGGAACAAAAGCAACGTATCACGGTCGAAAAGACGATTCTTGAACTGAATCTTCTTGTGTTTGTTTCTATTTCTGTCAGTTCGGTCGATGCCGTCATCAGAATAGTCGAAACCTTCATTCAACTTTGCCGAGATGAAGAAGTTTGGAATGATGTTGTAACCTTCTGTCAAATCATCGCGCAGTTTTACCCCTGATGTTGTTGTCTTGCCTGAATTGAAAATATCAAGATTCCATTGGATGACATTTCTGGCGTAAGTAAATTGCTTGTAAATGGATTCTGCTCCAAGTGGATGCCCTATCTTGTAGTACTTGCTATCGCCAATGTAGTATGTGGGTGATTTCTCACCCTCAATAAGGCTTTTCGCCGTAAAAAGATGGTCAACAATCTTACCGTCTTCCTGTTTTTTATCCATACCATCAGGCAGTGGATTGTCCCCGATTAGTTCATCAATTATAGCTTCAAAGACATGGTAAAAGTCTTTTACAAGCAAATACTCCTTCCTGTCAGTGTTGATTTTCACGGTTTTCGCCTCTTCAAAAAAAGCATAACAGAGATTCCATAGTTCCAAAGCCTTGTCAGAGAAATATTTGTATTTTATCTGACGAAGGCGTGTCTTGCCGAAGCCATTTAGGTATGTCTCAAACTTTTTGCCTGTAATAAGCGAGAACTGCACCTTTATTTCTTTTGTAAATCCGTAGGTGTCACCAATGTAATTGAGAATGGAAAAGAAGATGACAAGCAACTCCTCATCGAAATTAATTTGCCTTTTCTTGTTTACTGGGTTTAGATATATCGGACTGTTTTTCTGTATGATGGCAGTTGTGGTTGATATGGTTCGAGTCCAATTGATTTTGTTGAAGCCAGAGTGAAGACTCTTCACAATAAAAAAGAAAAAATTCTGATTGTCGTGGTTGAACTGAATCAACTGAAGTAGGATGTCAAGATATGTATTGCTTAGCCGACGACTTCCCTTACCTATCTGCGCTAATTTTGTGTGATATACAATATCCGTGTCATTCCGTTTGTCGTTTTTATAAACGACGATGGCGCGATAAATCCACACAGAAAATTTGTATATGAAGTTGCGCTCATCGGGTGACAACGGATTATCTTTATTGAGGTTGGCAATATCTTCGGGATGATACTTGCCGAAAGCAAGTTCATGTCCATCAACATCTTTCAGCAATACCTTCGGAAGAATAAAAACGCAGTCCTTCAGTAGGGTATTATAATAATACCCCACATAGTGAATGGAAACTTTTCCCTCCACATTCTCCAAGGCATCAATGCCATGAAGAATGTCCTTCACCTTGGCTACGTCGTACTGATATTCTTCTATAAGGATTCTCATGCTTCTTCCTTGTCGTCTTTGTCCTTTTTGTTTCTCAATCGCTTGACAACCTTGTCGAAGTCGCTCTCTAACTGCCGCATTTCTCGGTCGCGATAGATTTCAAACTCTCGCTCAGCCTTTTCAATGGCTTCTTGGTGGAAAACCGTACCATTGCCTTCCAAGATGTTCTTCCGCAGTCGGAGAATCTGGTCATCAAGGGCGGCTATCCAATCGGACATGGTCATTGGATTCTGCTCCAGAGCCTGAAACTCCGCATAGTCGAGAAATTGGGAAGTGAGTAAGTTGAGCCTCTGCAGTTCCAGCTCCGACATGTAGTTTTTGGCTATCTTCACATCGTCACGGGTCACGTAATTGCCCTTGAAGTTTGTCATACCCACAAAAGGCTTCTCATTATCTACACGTTCATAGATAAGTTCCGCTGCCGTATGCTCATGCACGGCATAGTGCATCTTGTTCTGCACCGTAGCAAAGAACAGCTTTGTCATCTTCGCCCGTGGGTCGTAGTCTGTGGATGTGGCATAGATATCAGTTACCTGTTGATAGAAATTCCTTTCACTGCTGCGAATGTCACGAATGCGCTGCAAGAGTTCCTTGAAATACCGATTGCCGCCTTGCTTCAGCCGCTCATCGTCCATTGTGAATCCTTTTTGGATATATTCATGCAACCGCTGAGTAGCCCAACGGCGGAAGCGTACGGCAATGGGTGACTGTACACGGTAGCCGAGGGCAATAATCATGTCCAGATTGTAGTGGTCAATCTCCCTTTGCACCTGACGCTTGCCCTCTTGTCGAACTAACAAGTATTTCTTGTGAGTTGCCTCTTCATCCAGTTCACCGTCTGCATAAATACCTTTCTGATGCAGACTGATGTTCTGCTGCGTTGTATTGTAAATCTCCGCTAATTGCGCCTGCGTCAACCACACATCCTCATCAGCAAAGCGCACGTTCACATTCACTTTACCCTCGTCATCCTTATAGAGTATCAGTTTGTTCTCTTTGTCCATTGAATACTTTTAATCTTCTGTTTTTTCTATATGAATGCCCCAATTCTGAGAATTAACCTTTGAAATGAAGTCATTGATACGTACTGGATTGAACTGATTACTAACATAAATTTTATCTCCATTCGGAAGAATAAGTTCCTTGGATTTATCATCAAACCTGCTATCTTTGGTTTTAAGCCTCTTTTCTTCATGCATTTCGCTAGTTTCTATCAAGTTGGGCATATTTATTTTAAGAGAAAGCCAGGCATTAACTATCTCATCTGATGTAAGATTCTTGTTCTGTTCAACATACAATTCTACGCACCTGTAAACGGCCATTCCTTTACTATAATTACCTTTCCCATTTACAGAGTATTTATCAAAATTCTTCAGATTTCCATTAGCATCCTCACTATTGTCATCACTAATAAAGTCCTCATCTTGGTTAGAAATTTCTTCCACTGGAATTAGACCCAGATTAAGTAACAACCGTTCCACTTTCTCTTCAACGACTTTTGCCTTGCCATCTATGCCATTAGTATAAAAATTGTTGAACGATAAAAAGCCTTCTATATCTTTGAAGAGGTCACCAGCTTCTTCTGCAAAGTCCTTGAAAACATCGTTCCAGATGTAGAACACCACCTTGCCCACAAAAGTCTCGGCATCAATGACATTATTCTTTGCCTTGCAGAAGAAATAGCCCAGTTTCTTGTCTTCGGAATTGGTGGTAGAACCTATCTTGTCGTTCATCTTCTGAAGGAACTGCCACCAGTCATAACGTTTTCCATTGGCTTCAATCTGCCATCCTTTCTTTCCGTCTGAGATAGGCATATACTGCCAGTCCCAACGACGCTTAAAAGCAGAGTCTATTGGAAAAAGAGATTGGTCACTCGTGTTCATGGTCGCCCAAATGTAGAGGTTTCTTGGCAACAATAGTATTTCACCTTGTCTTATTTTTATAGCAACTTTTTCAGCTGTCATGCCACCTACAGCGGGAACGTTTAAATATGGCATGTCTGCAAAAGCCTTTGCTAAATGTTTCTGCAGGTCTTTATCGGCGATGATTGGGTATTCCGAAAAACCGTTTTCACCACGGTCAAGCAGTTGAAACAAGTCGCCAAATATCTGTGCGCAATTGCCACGGTTTATTTCCTCTATAATTAGATAGACTTCATTGGCTTTATTACCATTATCAGCTATTGCAAATAACTTCCATGCCTTAATGTATGCATTAAGGAAAGCCTGTGCCACAAACTCATATTCAATCTTAGTCTCAGTCCTCATGCTTCCGTCTGAATTCTCCACAGGAACCGCTTTTGTTCCAATCACGGTCATTAAAGGAACCTCAATAGTTGTTGGCTTGTAAGCTCCTACAAATGTTGAATAATCACTATCTGGATGGAAAGTCGTGCGAATCACTCGTTTACCTTCCGTTATATTTTTAATTGCGTGGGATTTTCCTGTGCCGGGAGCACCATAGAAGATTTGCTGGAGGGGTCTTTTCTGTTTTTCAAAATCTAATAGATTAGAGGATTTTTTATCATCCGCTCTTTTAAGTGCCATTTTGGCCAACGTTGATAGAGAGGATGTATATCCATACTCAAACTTGTCAATATCGCTATTGCCAGCAAGATCATTTCTTGCTTTTTCTGGACTTGAATCAGGGTAAAGCCTAAAGTAGTTTACATATTCTTCTAAAAGTTGTTTTGAAATTGTCCTGATACCTCTGGCGCCCCTGCTATTAGATTCAACTATATAACATAATCTATCTTCATCAATAATTCGAATTTGTCCATTTTCTGACACATCTCCTTTATGAATTGCAAAAACCTCCATAATATATTAGTTAAAAGATTGAATAACTATAACAGATTCCTTCAATTTGCAAAAATAAGAAAAATAATCAAATTGATTAAAATAATTGCCAAATTTCATACAAAATATGGAATCAATATTTGTAATACAAAAAAAGGATGTATTACAAGCAAAGGTAGAGGCGCTTGTTTTTAATCTTCTCTTAAAGAAATCGTAATGTTCTCATTTTGTGCTTTTTATCAAAATATGATACCATCAGTTCTACATCATTATAAAAAAAAGGAGGAAAACATCTTCGTTCTCCTCCTACTCAATTAATGCGCTTTCGTGGCATTGCGAATCTTTTCAAGCATTGCGGTGTTCCATGTGTCGTCTCCGGGCAGTTGGTAGCGGCAGTTGCCTGTGGCTGAGGGGGTGAAGATGGTTTCTGCCTGTGGAGTGATGCTCACTGTGCCACGTTCTGATAGAGTGAAGAGCCCATTGCCTTCTATCGCATTGATGACTGCCAGCGGATCCCACATCTTTTGCCCAGTGTCGCATTCGCATGTCATATATATTTGCTTGATGGGATGGTAGTCGGTCCAGGATATGTCGGCAATGACTTGCTCTGGGGCATAATAGATGCGTTGGCCCACCTCGCCGGGAGAGAAGATGACATCTACGTCCGTCGGCCACAGACGGAAAAATGTCTGGGAAAAACTTATGCCCTGACCGAAGTTGTAGTCTGGTTCAACGTCATTACCAAAGACACCACCCATTATGTATAGACACTTGACCTTCTTGCGCACCAGTTCCACGCCAGAGAGAGTGGAATAGTTGTCAGGACCTGATTCCAATAGCTGGGAAAGGCAGGTGACAAAGCCGACAGAACAAATGCTCACGCTCTTGTCGGGCTGTGAGGCGAGCAGACGACGGTATAATTGCCATCCGTCGGGCAACGAAGAGTAATCGCTGACGCTGTGACTGAACATAAGACTTCCATCTGCTTTTTTGTAGTTCGGCAGTGACTTGTAATTGATAAAGACAGTGGGGGCGGGAATGCCTTTGCGTATTAAGCCGATAGGTACGTTGCCATAACCAAAATAGGTGTTCATGACGTCGGTGCAGGCAGCACAGTCTTCGCCCTCACGGTCCACTACGACACCCAACAGCTTGCAGAGCCCTTGATTTGCATAGTTGTATAACATCTCCAAGGCGAAAAGATCGTCGGTGGAGGAACCTACATCTGCATCTAAGATTACTAATGGCACACCATCATACTTTTGGGATGTCTCTTCGTCGTCATCATTCGAACATGATGTGAGCACTGGTGATGCCATCATGATAGCTGCCGCTGCAACTACAGTGAGAAAGGATTCTCTTAATTTAATTAAATAGCCTAATCTCAAGGCTTTAGGGATAAATGAAAAATTGATTGGTTTAAAAAACATGTTTTTTAATTACTTATACAAAAAGCGCTTGATACTCATTTTAGGCGTCTTCTCAAATGGGGATTCCATCAGCTCCACCTTGTTTATCTTGCTATAGGATGGTAACGATTTGTTGGCTGTGGTGCGGATTAGCTCTGGTATGCCTTTCCTTGTTTCTTCGTCAAGGTCGTCGGGAATGTCTGGATAGACAAGGGCGACGAGCTTGCCATTGCGATCTACTACGAGTGACTCGACAACATAGGGACAGCCAGACAATACTGCCTCCAACTCTTCGGGATAGATGTTCTGACCGGATGAGTTAAGTATCATCGATTTGATGCGACCACGGATGAAGATGTTGCCTTCTTCATCCATCGTGCCCAAGTCGCCAGTGCGGAACCATCCATCATCGGTGAACGATACTGCATTGGCTTCGGGGTTCTTGTAATAACCCACGGTGATGTTTTGCCCTCGTGCCTGTATCTCGCCTGCCACATTCTTCGGGTCTTCAGAGTCTATCCTTACCTCATGTACAGGCTTGCCACATGAACCTGGAACAAAATCCTCCCACCATTCCCAACTTATCAGCGGACAGGCTTCCGTCATTCCATAACCTACGGTGAATGGCAGGCGTATTTCACGGAAGCATTGCTCCACATCGGGCCTGAGTGGCGCACCGCCCATGATGAAGCAGCGCACTCTACCTCCGAATGCAGAAAGTATCTTCTTGCGGACAATCTTGTATATCACTTTCTTGGCGTATGGGATGCTGAAATAACGTTGCAGTTTCTCCAATGACGGCTGGATGGATTTGGCAAAGATCTTTTCCATTACAAGGGGCACTGTCACCACCATGTAGGGCTTCACGTCCTGCATAGCCTTCAGCAGAGTGGTTGGCGATGGGGTCTTGCCGAGGTAATATACCGCCACACCATCCACATTGGGATGGATGAACTCGATGGCAAGACCATACATGTGTGCCATGGGAAGCATCGAGACAATGGTGTCGCCAGGATTGCTGGGAAATTCACCGTTGGCAAACTCGTCCAAGTCTGATAGGGCGCCATAGGTGAGCATCACTCCCTTCGGGTTGCCGGTGGTTCCTGAAGTATAGTTGATGATGGCAAGCTTGTCCATGTTGTTAGTGGAATATGACACTTGATTGGGAGACAAACCATGGGGATGGCGGACATTGAACACCTTCTCGCGGTTTTTCCAGGCTTTTGCCACCTTGTCGTCCCTGTGCCACAGCATTCTGTTGTCCTTCACATTGATGGCTGCCCTGAGCATGGGCATTCGCTCAGGACTCAACTTTGCCCACATGTCCTCTTCCGTGAACAGTATCACGCTGTCGGAATGGTTGGTAAGGGCTGACACGCTGTTGGGGTGAAACTCTGCCAAAAGGGGGACCGCCACGCAACCATTGACATTGATGCCCCAGAAGGTCATAGCCCATCGGGCGCAATTGCGGGCGCAGATGGCTATCTTGTTGCGCTTGGTTATTCCGGCATCGTTGAGGAATATGCGAAACTGTTCTATGCTTGTTGCCAAATCGGCGTAGGTGAAAGAGTCGCCCTGATAGTCACAAAGGGCCTTTTGGTTCCATTTTCCATGGATGGTTTCTTCCAATTGTTTCAGATAATGTTTCATGGGTCTTAGTAATTGTATGTTGTTGTAGGCTTTCAGACTTTGTAGGTGAAGCGTTAACAATGCGTTGTCACAAAGTCGTTAAAAAGCTCCTTTTCCTTGCTAATTGATGCAAATTTAGAAAAAAAATGTGAAAAACAAGCAAGTTGGGACAAAGAATTTTACTTTTCCTTACGGCGAAGGTCGTGTGTGGATGGTTTGGTGTTGACGGTCAGAACCGACAGCCGATGGTGAAGGACAAGGTGGTATGGTCGCGACCGGCTGAGAAGTCGTTCTCTTCGTTGGCTTTGCGATGATGGACGCGCATCTCGCTGTATGTTGCCATCCGCCAACGTGGGATGGCAAGGGTGTATCTCACACTGCCTCCTATTGCGTATTGGGCGGAGGTGAGCCACTGGTGCTCACGGTATAGCCATGCTTCCATGGTGGGTGGCGGTGTCTGTTTGTCGGAAGGTTCTACGAAAGTGTAATCTTCAAATGGTGAACCGCTGCCTTTCTGGAAGGCTCCTTCTGCCGTAAGTGACAGCACGCCATGGCGCAGTGTGTGATGATGTGTGGCTGTGATGCCTGTCTCATGGTTGCCAAGTCGCTGACGCCGGTAATAGGGGTAGGCGTAGGCGGTCTGTTTGCGGTGCATCCATCCATAATGTGTCCTGATAGTCCATGTGGGCAACTCTTTGCACACACCGAGATGCAGCGTGTATGACAATTCGCCTTCCACCCATAGCTTGTTGGCGCTCTTCACTGCATTGTAATACTCATAATAGTAGGCGCCATTGTCGTTGCTCTTCTCGCGATAGGTGGAGAAATGATTCTCTAAATTCTCAGCACTGAGCCGCACGGCGAGTTGGTGGAGAGCGCTGCCATCATGTAGCGTGACCTCTCCTTTATAGTGATAGACATTGGAGCTGTGGTGTGAGAAAGTGATGGTGTAGGGCGACTTTCTGCCATAGTAGCCTGTGCGGTGGGCTGCGGTGAATTCATTTGTGAATGACAGCTTGCCTGCTTTCAGTCCCAACTGCACGCTGCCTCCGTTATAGTCATCTACCATGGGCATCTCTTGTGACTTCTCTGTGAAGCCGGTGCCTTCAAACTGCTCCACCTTGCCGATGAAAGGTCCATAATTAATCAGTGATTTATACACTTTGTCGTCACGACCGTAGGTGCTGAATGTCACGCTCTCCGTGCTGCGACGATAATAGTAGTTGGCGCCAAGGGTAAGATGTGGATCAAGGGGTGCCATGGCTCCGATGGTAAACGTCATGTCCATCAACTTGTTCTTGTGGCGCAGATCCTTGTATTTGGCGTAGTTGGCGGCTGTATAGTCAAGACGTGTGCCGATGGAAAGACCGTGATGTAGGTCTATGCCTACTGCTCCTGTCAGATGGTACTGGTCGAGATGCTTCTTTCCCATGTTGGTCAACGAGTCTTCCACTATGTCGAAGGGCTTGTGGTCGGTGACGATGAACATGGAGCCGCCCATCCCCTTGCCGGTGAAGTTCTCGTAGCTCATGCTGCCCGATACCACCGTGCGTGGACTGATGCGATAATAGGAGGCGACTGAGGCATTGGCTCGAAGGACGTCACCTGATTCTGAGAAGTTGGTAAGTCCGCCATGCTCGCGCTCCAACGACACCTGGGCTTCGCTGATGTTGTCGGACTGAAACAGGGTAAGCATGGCTCCGTTGTGGCTGTTGAGCCACGGATTGGATGTCTCAACAAAGTGGTAGTCGCGATGCAGTAGCGAGTCTTCCTTTGTTGCAGGGGCAATAACTTGTGATTGTGTTGGCTGAGTGAAAAAGGAAAGGGCACACACCAAGACCGACAGCCTCGTATTTATAGATACAAGGGCTTTTCCTGCATGGTCTTTGCAGGATGTCTTTTGTCTGCTGGTATGAATCCTTTCCTTCATTATTGCACTATTTTATATTCCGATTCCTATTTCAGCGAACTTTGCTGACGCTCGTGGAAGTCGGCTGTGGAGTTGTTGGTGTCTGAGAAGATGATGTGGGCGCCGTTTTTCATGCTGGCTTCGGCATCAATACCGCTGGGGTCTGTGCTGTCATCTACTCCCAAGGCATAGTTGTAAACCAATTTGCCGGCGTTCTCTGTTAGTGCTTCGGTGGCTTCTTTGTCAACATTGCGATATACGGTGTGACCAAGATAATTGGTAAGCTTCACATAGCCGCCATCGATTTCTGCCGTCAGACGCTTGGTGTTGTCGTCCATCTTGGCTGCGTTGTAAATCTCCACACCGTCGAGTATCCAGGCGGTGGGCACTTTCAGGCATATCATGGCTGCCGACTCCACACCACCGGGATACCATACATTGTTGGCATCGTCGCCCCAACTGGAGGCATCGCTGTCCTGAATCTGGAAAAGGATGGTGGCTGGTGAACTGACACTGTATGCCCAGGCATTGCCCATGGCAACAAACTTGCACTTCCAATAGTGGGAGGTGGGGATTACACTCGATGGAGTGGGGTAATAGTTGGTGTTGGTCAGACCGTTCTCTGGGTCGTAGAAGCAGTAGTAGTCGGGGTTGGCATAGTTGATGGAGTTGGTCACCGTCTGTGTGTTGTCGATGGCTCCGTTGATGTTGATAACCACCTGACTGTAAGGCTCGATGGTCAGAGAATAGGGATAATACCAGTATCCTTGCCAAATGGGGTGGAAGCCCTCGCTGTCGTAAACGAGCTTGCCATCCTCACCATAATTGTCGTTCTTGCTGTTTGAGTTGGCTGGAGTAACCTGACCTATGCAGAGGTTGTTGATGACGGCTTGCTGACTGCAGTTGTTGTAGAGGACGATGCTCTTGTCGTATTGGAAGTTCTTGCCGTCGTCTGCCTTGCAACCGCCGTTGTAGATTTCCTTGATAATCACCTGGTCGGCATTCTGGTCGGGCAGGTATTCTGGCATGTCCATGTAGGTTATCTTGTTGATGTCGGAGGTGGCAACACGGATGGTGGTGCCGTCGGACTTGGTGATGACCATGTTCCAGTTCTGGGCATTGGCATTCAGAGTAAGGGTGATGGCTGCAAGCAGCGTGAGTATAGTCTTTTTCATGTTCTTTATTTTTTTAGTTCTTTATTTTGTAGCTTTGTGATGGAGTGCGGACGATATAAATGCCGCGTGAGAGTGTGCCAAGGTCGATGCGGGCATTGCCGTCGGAATCGGCGTGGGCGCTCATTATCGCTTTGCCGTCGATGGTATAGACACGTACCACCGACCCGGCTTTCATGCCGCTGAATGATGCCTTGCCAAAGGAGAAACTGACTTGTGGCTCCGCACCTTGGAGTGGGGCGATGGCGTCGGTTTCTGTCTCCTCGAACTTGATGTCTGTGATGCCTGCCATGTCGGCGCTAAACTGCTGCTCACCGCATGACACCACGATGTTGCTGCCCTCGTAGGTCACCACAGGGGCATCACGAAGTGCAAACTGGCTCACAGTGCCGTCTTTCTGCGTCAGCACCATGCAGAGCATCGTTTCCTTGCTCTCCTGTGCTTGGATGCTAATGGGCAGCACCATCATCACCACCAGCGCAAGATAACTGATAAATGTTCTTTTCTTCATGTCACTTGATTTTTAATTGATAAATATTTTTTTTCTATCTCTATCTCTATCTATCTCCTCTATAGCATCTATCTTCTCTATCTCCTCTATCTCCTCTATAGCTTCTATCCCTCTTCCATCCTCTTCCATCCTCTTCCATCCCTCTCAGTGCACTATCCTCTTCTTCGACATCTTTAGGTCGAGGATCACTTGGTTGGCGCTGTCGGGGGAGATGACGATGAGGCTGCGCAATCCATTAAAGATATATCGCCACCACACATTGGTGGTGGAATCCACATACTGGTCGTTGCTTGTCGCCTCGTAGATGCCGGGGGGCAAGACGAAGTGGGCTATGCCTGATGCGTCAGTCTCGGCTACGAAGATGGATGCTGTGGCATCCTTCATCTCCACACGTGCGCCGGAGTATGGCAACACGGAGTTTTCGGGATATGCCAACTTGACGCTGACGGCACACACTTCCATGTCTTCGTCATAACTGCATGATATGGCAAGTAACGTTAGCAGCATCAACAGCAAGACTTTCATGCTGTTTGCAGTTTTGGGTGATTGCTTCTGTCCCGTTCTTTGGAGGTCTGTCTTCATCTGTTGGTGTGTCATATTTTCAGCCTGAGGGAGAGACCATAGTAATAATTAGGTATGTAGCCGCTTGAGAATAGTGATGTCTCTAAGTCGGTCTGCGAGGAATGTACTTTCTTCATGTTGTTGAAGAAATTGTTGGCGTAGAAGGAGATGCTCACATGGTCGCCTATTTCCTTGGTTACACTCAGGTTGGCTGAGTAGTAGCTTGACAAGCTGTTGGGGTTCATCGTGTAGGCGTAGTTGGTGCGCACTATCAACTTTGAAAGGTCGTTGAACAATGTAGGGTCGTTGTCTTTCGCCCATGTGAATTTCTCAGCAAAGGGGATAAGCTTGTCTGGCTCATCCCATGTGGAGTAGTATTCGGGATAGAGGGCGAAATATTGGTTGCTGCCGTGTCCTTCGTAGGGCGTGCCGAAGAGGTCTGACTTCTCGGCAAGGGCGACTCCCCTGGTGGTGCCGGGCAACTCGCTCAATGGACGACGGTAGTTCTGCAGCGTGCATTCTATCCTGAGCGACACCACAAGACGGATGCGGGGCACATGGGTGGTCACCGTGGCGTTGAGATTGGTCTGGCATGAGAGTGAGCCGTTGCTGGTGGCGGCGCCTGCACTGTAGCTGGTGCTGGTGACATTGCTCCCTCGATAGTAGCCCACATAACCATAGGGCTGGTTGCCCGACATGGTGTTGTTCACTCCAAGGGGTATGTCGGCAAAGAGAACGTCGTCGATGCCCTTGTATTCATAGTGATTGCCGTCAATGCGTATCTGGGTGCGCAGGGCACGGATGGGGGCGAAATCTACAATCCATTCCACACCATGACGGTCGATGGGGGTGCCGTTCACGTATCGGTTGTTAACGGCGTATGTGTGTCGCTCGTTGCCAGAGAGGACCACTGGTTGATGTTCGCCATTGGCATCGGCAACTGTCACCTGACCGCTCCGGGGGTCGATGGAAAATACTCGTTGGGAGACTTCGATGGGCAGTCCGTTGAGGGCTGACGGTGGGGTATATACATAGGACATCGGAAAATACATGTTGGTTGACATGTAGGTGCGATGGGTCTTGTGGTGGAATGCCGAGATGCTGACGCGTGTCCCTTTCACCATTGCCTCCACTCCGATGTCGGTCTGGTTGGTGTATTGCCAGCGCAGGTCGGGATTGTAGAGGGCACGCGTGGGATAGGTGTGGTAGGCGTAAAACGACTTGTTGTCATTGGTGCTTGTGGAGGAGAAGGACAGACGGTCGAAGTAGGAGGGGGTGGGGTAGAGCACTTGGAACGAGGGCAGCTTCACGCTCTTTCCCCAGCCTGCATGTAGGCTGAGCTCCGACACCCACCGCTTGCGCTTCTGACGCCAGAACACATAGCGGCCATTGGCGCGGGGGGATAGGCTCGATACTGTGCCATAATGAGAGCCTCCGATGGAGGTGATGTCATCACGCAAGCCTGCCGTCAGTTCGAATGTGGCATTGCGTGTCGTGGGCACCACTACCTTGTCCTCGGCATAGAGTGCCAAGTTGTGCATGGTGGGCAGGTCGTTGTAGGGATACTCACGCCATGTGGGGGCAAGGCGCATGTCTTCATAGTAGGTGCCGCGACCTGCGTTGTGACTTCCGCTGTAGTCGGCGCCCACCATCATCTTGTTCATCACCTTTCCAAGACGGCGTGTGAGGTCGGCTTTTGCTTTCACACTCCAACTTGTGGGACGTGACTCGTTGAATCCGCGCACATACCAATAGCCGGTGGGACCGAGGATGATGTTGGCATCGGGGTGCTGGTCGTATTCCTGTGCTATGTAATACCCCTCTTCACGGGTGTGGATGTAGGGCTGGGTGGAGGAACTGCTCTTGCTGGCGTAGGTCTCGCTCTTCTTGTCGCTGTAGGAGAAACTGCCGCTCATGCTGAGGTTGGTTATCCATGGCTTGTTGAGGAGCCAATGCATGTCCATGTGGCAGCGGAGGGCATTGTCGCGCACTTTGCTGTAGTCGTCGAGGTCTTCATCGGGGTCTGACTCGCTGTTGTAACCTCCGATGTTGCCGCTCACACCAATGTTGAAAGTGAGAGGGGTGCTCTCGCGGAGGAAGACATTCATGTAGTGCAGGGAAAGAATGTTGCGCTGATAGGCTGTGTGGGGGGATGCCGCATCAGAGAATGACCGGGCATGTTCCATCGAGGTGTTGAGCACGCCAAGTCCATTGCCAAGGTCAATGCCTTTGTTGAGTGCCACTTGACGGGTGTGCTGGTTCACCTTGCCCTCGATGATGAAAGGGGACTTGCCCTTGCGTGTGTTCACTTTCACCACACCATTCGACAGGTCGCCATACTCCACGGAAGGTATTCCGGTAACTATCTCCACACTCTCGATGTTGGAGGCGCTGAGGGTGCGGGTGGAGGTTGCCATCGTCTCGCCTGTCTCTGCATTATTGCTGAGACGCATGCCGTCAACCTCTACGGCGGTGCCGAAAGATGCGTTGCCCTTCTCCTGACTGCCGCTGCGGAGCGACAGGCGGGGGTCGGACATAAGGGTGGAGTTGACCGTCTTGCCTCCAGGCAACAATGTGCTGATGTCTCCAAGGTTGAGCAACTGCTGATTGTCGAGGGTGGTTCGGTCTATCGTGTATGAGGTGGTGGCTTCGTCGGTCTTGCGTTTCGCCACTATGGTCACTTCGTCGAGCTTCAGGTTTTCTGGCTTGAGCTTCAAGGTGAGGTTGGTCACGTCACGGTTGATGGTCATCGGCCAACTGTGTTTCTGGTAGCCTAAACATTGCACCGTCATGGTCATCTTGCCATGGGGCACGAGTTTTATGGTGAAGCTGCCATGTTCGTCGGTGATTGCCCATAGCCCGTTTTCCTTGATGAGGATTGATGCGTACTCTATGGGGGCTGCGGTTTCATCGTCGATGACATGTCCCGACAATATGGCATGTTGTGACCATGCCCTGCCCATAGGGCAGAGTATGAACAACATAACTATTAAATGTCGGATGAATCTATTCAAATTTTGCCTTTGTTTTTTGCGATGCAAAAGTATATAAATGAATAACATTCGACAATACCTAATAAATAGTATTTTGACAGGGTAAGGCTCTAATAATTAGTAGGTATTTTGATACTTGGATGAATAGAGTGATATTTTTATTTGCTAATTTTGTACTCGCATAGAATGGCTTTTCTGCGAAATAAAGGATTCACATTAATAATTTTAAATATCAATATATAATAAAAATGAGAAGGATATACATTATCTTGTCGTGCCTCGCTGCCTCATTTTCGGCGATGGCACAGGAACTGTTGCCACAAGACCCAATGGTGAGGAAGGGTACACTAAAAAACGGACTTACCTACTACATCAGGCATAATGCCAAGGAACCGGGACTGGCTGACTTCTATATTGCTCAGAGGGTAGGCTCCATCTTGGAGGAGCCTCGCCAGAGGGGACTTGCCCATTTCCTGGAGCACATGGCGTTCAACGGCACAAAAAACTTTCCGGGAAAAGGAAAGAAGTTGGGCATCGTGCCCTGGTGTGAGACCATCGGCGTGAAGTTTGGTGCAAACCTCAATGCTTACACAAGTGTGGACCAAACGGTTTACCATATAGGGTCGGCTCCACTGAAACGGGAAGGAATACTCGACTCATGCTTGCTCGTGCTTCACGACTGGAGCCATTACATATTGCTTGAGGATGCTGAAATAGACAAGGAGCGTGGGGTGATTCATGAGGAATGGCGCAACAGACGTGCTGGCATGGCTATGCAGAGGCTCATGGAGAATGCCATGCCCGCAATGTTCAAAGGCTCCAAATATGAGGACTGCCTGCCTATTGGTTCTATGGATGTGGTGGACAACTTCCCTTACAATGACTTGCGCGACTACTACCAGAAATGGTATAGACCTGACTTGCAGGCTGTTGTGGTTGTTGGTGATGTGGATATTGACAAGGTGGAGAAAAAAATCAAGAAGATGTTTGGCTCTATCCCTCTGCCAAAAGTAAGGGCTGAGAGGGTATATTATCCCGTACCTGACAACGACTCCATCATCGTCGCTATCGAACGAGACAAGGAACAACCAGTGGTGCTGGCGCATTTGTATATGAAAAGGGAAGCTACTCCTGACAGCGAGAAAAACACTGTGGCTTATCTCAGAGATGAATATGCCGACGACCTCGTGGCTACTATGCTCAACGACCGTCTCAGTGAGGTTAG
>ONAG01000069.1 GCA_900315745.1 uncultured Prevotellaceae bacterium | reverse complement strand
GTGTTGAAAGGCTTTAGCTTGATTGTGCTGTCATCTCTGCCAAAGAGCGGCTGCTCTTCGTCTTTGAAAATCTTCTCCATCATGCGGAAGATAGAGCCAGACACGATAAGGCATACGTTGGTCTGCTTCTTGTATGCGTCCCATAGTTCTTGTATGTCGCTGAAAATGCCAGCATTGATGTTGCCAAACTCCTGAAACTCATCGATAAAGAGTGTGAAACGCCTGCGTTTCCCTATCTCCAGTACCATTTGAAAGAGTTCACGAAACGAACTCATTCCGTCTGGAACAAACTCGCCGAGTTTTTCGCGCACCTCCTGCACAAAGGTTCTGACGAGAACAGTTTCCGTCTTTCTGCCAACGAAGAAATACAGTCCTGGCGCATCATCCTGTGTCTCACTCATCATTCGATACACAAGACTTGTCTTACCCACGCGCCTTCTGCCCGTGAGTACCACAAATCGTGAATAATCGTTGTACGCCTGGCGTTGTAATTCCATAAGCTCGTTCATTTCGCGTACTCTATCATAGAATTTCTTCATATAATTTTATGGCTATAAATTTTATCGCTATAACATTTCGATGCAAAGGTAGATGGTTTTATTTAATATAACAAACATTTTGGCAAAAATCTGCATTTTAATTAATTGGTTAGGGTATATTCCGATAAAATGCACTATGTCATCCAACCATATTTTTGAACGTCTATTTCTCCAAATAAAGCAAGATTGCTCTGTATTTGGAGAAGTAGGAGGCGACTATTCCTCCAAATACCGACAAAAGCATATTGATTTGGAGGAACAGATAGCGTAAAAATCAATGATTGAGCAATGGGTCACAGAGATTCTTCCGTGAATCAGGAGGACGGAGTGAAAGTCTCAGAACGTATTGTTCCTCCAACTTCCCTAAGACCCAACAATGATTCCTATTCCTCTCGCTGGAACATGTCCTTGACAAAGTAATAAACTGCCAACAGTGTGGAACCCATCATGGCCAGGACCATGTCCTTCTGAGCATCCCAGATGTCACCTTGCTGGCCGTTGTAGTTGTCCGCCTGTTCAGGTGACATGACGATGGTGAGCAACCACTCGAACAACTCATATACCATGCTGCCCGTCTGGATAATCAGCCAGGACATGAAAATGGCTGGTAGGGCTTTCAAGTTTAACCATCGCTTGCAAGCATATCGGATATATGGAAACAGAAACACGCCGAAGCAGAAATGGACAAACCTGTCGTAATGGTTACGAGGGTCCTGGAAGAAACTGGCATCGACTATACCCAGCGAAACACCCCACTCCTTGTAGGGTACATAGGAATAAATGTAACGGGCGCCTATAACATGGAGAACGGCGAACAAGAGTATTCCCACAAAAGCCGACATAGGCATCCTGTCCTTCACCAAGTCGGCAAAGAGCGGTATGAGCAGGAGTATGGTTCCAGCATGCTGCAGGAACTGCTCATGCGGATAGACAGGGTGGATGAAGGTGACAGCCGTGAAAGCCGCAAATGCCAAGAAGAGTATGAGTTTTGTCTTGTTCATATTACCAATGATCATTTGTTTTTCTTATGTAAAAGACGGCACATCAGATACCAGATATCCACTCCGACGGTAAATGACGACGGATAGGCTTTGGTGCCGTCAGCAAGTGTGAAAAGGTGAGTGAGGTTTTGTGTGTAATTGACAGTGACAGGCCCGATGCCTGCGGTCAGCAACCACTGCACCCCGACATGCGAGGTGTGAAGACCGTGATCATCAGATTTATCTTTCCATTTGCTCCCACCGGCATACAGCCCGAGTCCTGTCTGCAAAGAGAGCCATCGCTTTGGTGTCTGGATTCCCACCAGCAACGGTATTCGTACGGCGAACAAGTTTAACTCGTCGTCGTAATTTGAGAATGCATAGGTGGTGCCAACAAATTGCAATCCCACGGAATAACCAGCCAAGCCTCTGTATAGGTTTCTTGATAATTGCAGAAAGGTGGCGCCGCCTTGATGCTGCTCGGGAAAGCCTTTCCTCAGATGAAACGGCGAATGGCTGCCTTGCAATATTCCGTCAGACAATCGCGCGGAGCCAAACCATACCATAGAGGTCTGGGGAACATAACGTTCCTCGTCTTTTTCAAAATAACTGTCGTCCGCATAGGGAGCCATTAGCATGAATAGTCCTCCCACACTCCATTTCATCTTTTCATCGGGAGAGATTTCCTCTCCTGATTCCTTCTGCGCCATCCCTGATATTGTAACAAGGGAGAACAGCAATATGATGACATGTCTCATATTCCTAAATTCCTCAGCACTTTAGTTGAATATTTTTATAAGTTTCTGAGCAACAAAAAGTTGCTTATGGCTTTGCCATGTCAGATTTTTCACTTACCTTAGTGCGGCAGTTCAAGACAAGTAAAATCATCTATGACATGGCAAATATATGCATAAAGTCTCATAAATCACCCCTTTCGGTGGAATTTTTCATGTTGTTTCAAGCGAATGGGGAATAATTCATATCAAAATTTAGGGCGTGTCAATTTCGACACGCCCTAAATGGTCTTTGCTATTTTCATCCCCATGCTGCATCGGTATGGAGAAAGAGAGGTCCTACACGATGCCTTGAGCCATCATGGCATTGGCAACCTTCATGAAGCCGGCGATGTTGGCACCCTTCACGTAGTTGATGTATCCATTAGGCTCCTTGCCATATTTCACGCACTGTTCGTGAATGTTCGACATTATGCCGTGCAATTTGGCATCCACTTCCGCGCCGCTCCATGCCAGGCGCATGGAGTTCTGCGTCATTTCCAAGCCAGAAGTAGCCACACCACCAGCATTGACAGCCTTGCCAGGAGCGAAGAGCTGTCCGGCGGCCACAAACTTATCAACTGCCTCAGCAGTGCAGCCCATGTTCGACACCTCTGCCACGCAGAGAGTCTTGTTGGCAAGCAACTGGTCGGCATCGTCGCCGTTAAGTTCGTTCTGTGTGGCACAAGGCAGGGCGATATCCACTTTCACCTCCCAAGGTTTGCGGCCCTCGTAGAAGGTTGAACCCTCAAACTCTTCAGCATACGGGGCACATACATCGTTGCCGCTGGCTCTCAGTTCCAGCATGTAAGCTATCTTCTCGTCGTCGAGACCAGCAGGGTCGTAGATATATCCGTCAGGACCGGAAATCGTCACCACTTTGGCACCCAGTTCAGTGGCTTTCTTGGCGGCGCCCCATGCCACGTTGCCGAAGCCGCTGATGGCGACCGTCTTGCCCTTGATGTCGATGCCGTGAGTCTCAAGCATCTGGTTTACGAAATACAAGGCACCGAAGCCAGTGGCTTCAGGGCGCAAGATTGAACCGCCCCATTCCAGTCCCTTGCCAGTGAGCACACCCTGGTATTGGTGAGTCAGTTTCTTGTACATGCCGAAGAGGTAACCTATCTCTCGTCCGCCTACGCCGATGTCGCCGGCTGGAACATCCATGTCGGGACCTATCACTTTGTGCAGCTCAAGCATGAACGCCTGGCAGAAACGCATCACCTCGGCATCGCTGCGACCACGGATGGAGAAGTCGCTGCCGCCCTTGCCGCCGCCCATAGGCAATGTGGTGAGCGCGTTTTTGAAGGTTTGCTCGAAACCAAGGAACTTCAGAATCGAGAGGTTGACAGACGGGTGGAACCTCAGTCCCCCCTTGTATGGGCCGATGGCGCTGTTGTATTGCACGCGGTAACCTAAGTTGACATGCACCTCGCCCTTGTCATCCACCCAAGGCACGCGGAACGTCAGTATGCGCTCCGGCTCCACAAGGCGCTCTATGATTTTTGCTTTTTCAAATTCAGGATGCTGGTTGTACACTTCCACAACCGATGTGAGCACTTCTCTTACGGCTTGTAGGTACTCTGATTCTCCTGGATGCTTCTGCTCCAGGGCACTCATGATTTTCTCAACTTCCATAGTAATTCGTTTTATAGGTTAATGTGTCGAATATGTCTTTAAGGCACGCAAATTTATTTAATTATTATGTAACTTCCAAATAAAAGAAGGAAAATTTCCTACAATAGTTGTTTTTTGGTTTTTGCAATTGTTTCAAGGGTGATGATACTGTCCCTTGTGACGGGTGCGCCCCCCATATTCTATGGCATGAGAAGGGCAGTGGTGATAGCATGCGAAGCAGGAAATGCAGCGCCCGTCGTGCATCCATTGGGGGTGTTTGTCACCGTCCTGCACCACGTTTGCCATCGGACAGCTTCTCACACAAAGTCCGCAGCCAATGCAGCGGTCTTCCACCACATGGAAAGGTTTGTCCGTAAGCAACCAGCGAACGAAAGCCCATCCCAACAGTCGGCTGTTGGTCTTGGGCCAATGGCTGGTGTGAAGGAGGCGAACGTCGGTCTGGCGTTGCCTGATGATGTCAGAATACCTTTTCAGGTCTTTCTCAGCTTGACTTAGTTTCCTCGCCTCGTTGTCGGCATTGTCAACATCCATGAAAGGCAGTCCCACATAGCTTTCGGGCATGATGAGTGAGAAGGCACTGTCGAACGACAAGCCCGATGCAGACAAGTCCTTTTCCGCGATCTCCACCGTCTCGCCGATGTCGTCGCCGGCGGTGCACAGCATCCAGCAATACCTCCTCTTCTGTGAAGAGGAAGATGAACCTTTCCCATGCAATGATTGCATGAATTTTCTTACTGGCAAAGGAGGTCGCCAACCGTGTACGGGGAAGCAGAAGCCTAACGGCTCGTCGTCGGAAAGATCAGATGGACACTCCTTGCCTTGCAGCACATCAGCGATGTTCGCAAGACGTTCGTTGAGCATCTCGCCAATTTGGCGGGCAGCCCATGCCGTGTTGCCGGTGCATGAGAAATAATATATCATGTTGCAAAAATAATACTATTTTGAATCTTGCCAAAGTGTTTCACCTTCTTACTTGCAAAAGTCATCAAAAAAGGCTATTTTTGCAGTCGCAACATTACAACAAGCTTCATGGACAACATCATACCACAAGAGTGGACCAAATTCTACCTGAAAGATGTGTCGTTCGTCAACATCATGACGCACCGCATCTTCAACGTGCTAATAGTCGCCAATCCATACGATGCCTTCATGCTTGAGGATGACGGGCGCGTGGATGAGAAAATCTTCGACGAATACATGCAGTTGGGCATGCGCTATCCGCCATCGTTCACGCAAGTATGCACCACCGAGGAGGCGCGCAGGGTGCTTTCCGACATGGCAATCGACCTTGTGATATGCATGCCCGGCAATGCCGACAATGACGCCTTCAGCGTGGCACGTGACATCAAGGCAGAGTTCCCGAATCTGCCATGTGTGGTGCTCACACCCTTCTCTCATGGCATCACCAGGAGGATTCAGGACGAGGATATGTCCATCTTCGACTACGTGTTCTGCTGGCTTGGCGACACGAACCTCATACTCTCCATCATCAAGTTGCTTGAGGACAAGATGAACATAGAGCACGACGTGGAGGAGGCGGGAGTGCAAATGATATTGCTCGTGGAAGACAACATCAGGTTCTATTCCTCGGTGCTTCCCAACCTCTACAGCTACATACTGCTCCAGAGCCAGCGGTTCTCCACCGAGGCGCTCAACCCGCATACGGCGGCACAGAGAAAGCGCGGCAGGCCAAAGGTGCTCCTTGCGAGGACCTATGAGGAAGCCATGGCATATTATGAGAAATACGCCGAGAACACGCAAGGCATCATCAGCGACGTGAGATTTCCCAAGGATGGCGTGAAGGACCCGGAAGCCGGGTTCAAGTTGCTCAGGGAGATACGCCGCCGCGACGAGTTCGTCCCGCTCATCATGCAAAGCGCGGAAAGCATAAACGAGGAGAAGGCAAGAGCCGAGGGCTTCCATTATGTTGACAAGAACTCGAAGAAGATGAACATCGACTTGCGCAACCTGCTTGCCGAGCATTTGGGATTTGGCGACTTCATCTTCCGCGACCCTGCCACCAAGCACGAGGTGATGAGGGTGAGAAGTCTGAAGGAGTTGCAGGACAACATCTTCAACATACCCAACGACTCGATGCTCTACCACATCTCTCGCAACCATGTGAGCCGGTGGCTTTGCGCCAGGGCGATTTTCCCCGTGTCGCAGTTCTTGAAGCATGTCACATGGCACAAGTTGAAGGATGTGGATGCCCACAGGCAGATAATATTCGATGCCATTGTGAAATACCGCAAGATGAAGAATGTGGGCGTGGTGGCAGTCTTCGACCGTGGGAAATACGACCGGTATGCGCACTTTGCCCGTATTGGAGAAGGTTCGCTTGGAGGCAAGGGTAGGGGACTTGCCTTTCTCGACAACATCATAAAGCGCCATCCGGAGTTCAATGCTTTCGACAATGCGTCGGTAGCCATCCCCAAGACCGTGGTGCTGTGTACCGACATCTTCGACAAGTTCATGGATGCCAACAATCTTTATCAGATAGCATTGAGCGACCTGGACGACGACACCATATTGAAGCATTTCCTCAAGGCGCAGTTGCCCGACAAGCTTATAGCCGACTTCTTCACCTTCTTCGAGGCAACCAAATGCCCCATCGCCGTGAGGTCGTCGTCGCTGCTTGAGGATGCCCACTACCAGCCTTTTGCCGGCATCTATTCCACCTACATGGTGCCATACATGGACGACAAGTATGAGATGCTGCGGATGTTGGCATGTGCCATCAAGGGCGTCTATGCCTCTGTGTTTTATCGTGATTCCAAGGCATACATGACCGCCACGAGCAATGTCATCGACTCGGAGAAGATGGCTGTCATTCTGCAAGAAGTGGTGGGTACGACCTACGGCACCCATTTCTATCCAAATATTAGTGGCGTGTTGCGTTCGCTGAACTATTATCCCATTGGCGACGAGAAGGCAGAGGATGGCATTGCCAACCTGGCACTCGGTCTTGGCAAGTACATCGTAGATGGCGGACAGACCCTCCGTGTCAGTCCGTACCATCCACACCAGGTGCTGCAGACCAGTGAGATGGATATTGCGCTGAAGGAAACACAGACAAAGTTCTATGCCCTCGACATGCAGAACGCCGGTGATGACTTCAAGGTGGATGATGGGTTCAACATATTGAAGCTGAGAGTCAAGGAAGCCGACAAGGACAATTCGCTGCAGTTCATAGCATCCACATACGACCCCTACGACCAAATCATACGCGATGGCATCTACGAGGGAGGCAGGAAGGTCATCTCCTTCGCCGGACTGTTGCAGCATGGTGTCCTCCCGTTCCCCGAAATCATGCAGATGGCGATGCGCTATGGTGCCGAGGGCATGCACCGTCCAGTGGAGATAGAGTTCGCCTGCAACATCCGCGACATGAAGATACTCGATTTCTATCTTTTGCAGATAAGACCTATTGTCGATTCGAAGCAGATGTTGGAGACCGACCTTTGCACCATACCCGACGACGATTGCCTGCTGCGCTCCCACATGTCGCTTGGTCATGGCATAAGCGAGGAGGTGCGTGATTTGGTGTATGTGAAGACCGACGACAACTTCACGGCATCCAACAACCCTGCGATAGCGTCGGAGATAGAGAAGATCAACCGCAAGTTCTTGGCTGAGGGAGGCAACTATGTGCTGGTGGGTCCAGGCAGATGGGGGTCGAGCGACTATTGGTTGGGCATCCCCGTGAAGTGGCCTCATATCAGTGCGGCGAAACTAATCGTGGAAGTGGGGTTGAAGAATTACAGGATAGACCCCAGCCAGGGCACGCACTTCTTCCAGAACCTTACCAGTTTCGGTGTAGGATATTTCACCATCAACACGTTTACGGGCAATGGAATCTGGCGCAAGGAGGTGCTTGATGCCATGCCAGCTGTTGAGGAAACCGACCATGTGCGGCATGTGCGATTCGAAAAGCCGCTTTGCATAATGATGGATGGCAAGAAGCAGGAAGGACTGGTAAAGTTGCCGCAAATGTGATGCTATCAAGTAGGTAATTTTGATCACATACTTATGATATAATTCCGATAATTTATTAGGATTTGCATATTGTTTGCGGACACAAATAATTGATTTATATCAAGAATTTGCCTTTTTGTGACGATTTTAAATAAAATAATTTGCAAAACACGTTGCAATGGCTTAAATTTGCAACGTGTTTTTCATAGTATTAGATTTAAGGTTAACAAAGGTTGGAGTACGGCGGTACTCCTTTTTTTATGTCCTTTCGGTTTCTTGACTTAGTTGCTGCCGGAATCACCATCCTGTCCTTCCCATAGATAGTTCTCTCCTGCCGTTGCAGGAACGGACCCAGCACCGTCGAAGGTGATGCCGTCGGCACCATTCACCATGATGTTTTTGATGCCATTACCACCGTTGAGAACAATGTTCACCAAAGCCATAACATCACTTACAGAGATGCTTCCGTCGCCGTTGATGTCGTATTTTTCCTTCGTGGCATTATCAATTTCCTCTTCGCCCAAAACAATACGCACCAAGCCCATCACATCGTTTATGGAAATGCTTCCATCGCCGTTACCGTCACCAATATTCTCGTAAACAAGCCATTTTGCCAACTTGAAGTACGCGCGGAAGCCCTTCATCTGCTGGTTCTCGGCACCTGGATGGCAGAGCTTGTTACCTTCTCCGATGAAGAGGATGGTCTTCACGTCGCCCTTAAGAGTCGTTGCTCCCAGCACGGGGATGAAGTCAACGCCAGCGGGCCCGGTAATCGTGTTGGTGGTGCTGCTGACGGTCACGCCCTCGAAGGTCGGGTTCTCAACTGCAGCCGCAGCCTTCACCAGATACGGCTTGCCTGCCTTAATCTCCGAGACATCGGCGAAGTTCAGAGTAAGCACGCCGTCGGCAACAGATGCATCAGTCATTTGTTTCGCTGTGATGCCCAGTTTCGTCAACTGTTCGCTGCTGATGTCGAACGGTGCGGCAAACGTGGTGTAGGAGCCCGCTTGGAGCGTGCGTCCGAAGAAACACACATCCTCTGTCTTTCCGTTAAGGCTTCCGAGCAAGTCACTGTTGTCAGCATCGTCAGCCATCGGCACTATGCCCGTGTAGTACTTGCCGTCAAACTTGATTGCCTTATTGTAGGCGGTCATGAATTTGTTCGACGCGCGCTCTTCACCGAAGGCGGCAAGAGCATCCTCATAGACATAGCCTTGCTTGCCCAACGTGGTAGAGCCGTTCCAGTTCTGAAAGTAACCGTTGGTGATGGTCACAGGATACCAACACCCTGTGTTGTTGTAGGTGAAGTAGTAGTTGCCTGTGAGGGTGACCTCTTGCGGAACAAGCAGGCAGTCTTTGATATCGGAAATGCATTGTGCCCTTCCGTCGTCCTTGCCCAAGAACCCACCACAATCGGTGTTGTTAGCGCCCAGCAGTTTGCCGTCGAACACGCAGCGGGTGAAATTGACGTATTTCTCAGTACCATATTCCTTGCTGATTTTCTCTGCCACAAAACCGCCGTTGTAGGCAGCGCCGCTGTACGAAGAGTGTATGCTTATGCTGCTGCGGCAGTCGGTAATCTCGGCACTGTGACTCAATGCATCTAATCCTTGCAGCTGTCCGACGATGCCACCGGCATACCTCGCCTTGGTGTAGATGTCACCCTTGACCGTCAGGTTCTTGATGCTCGTGGAGTGATAGTAGCGGAACGGTGCGCAGTAGTCCTCGTCGAACGGTGCGTTCTCCGTACCGACATTGAACGTCAGCGTGTGGTTGTTGCCGTCGAAACAGCCTTCAAACGGATTCTCGCTCGTGCCCACCATCTGGCTCACGGTGATATCGGCATCCAGACGGAGATACTTGTTCTTGTAGGTATTGCCGTCCTTGACTTTTGCTGCCATAAAGTTCCATTCGGGGATGGAAGCGATGACATATGGGTCTGTCTCAGTGCCGTTTCCAGAAAGCGACCTTACTTCTACTTTTGCGGATACGATGGCTGCTATCTCGTCATCGGCAAGGTCAATGCTGTACGTGCCGTCGGATGCAGTTATCGTTCTGCCGTTCAACATCAAGGTCAGGATGTAGTCACCAGCAATTCCTTCTGCCATTTCCACCGTCATCTTCATGCCAGTCTTGGGAATGTAAGAAAGTCCGTTGTATTCTACTACTTTAGATTTGGTGTCGTCGGTGAATTTGGTCGTGATGATGTCGGGTGACCAATTTCTGAAGCTGTATCCGCGCACATCATATCCATTGAGAGCTGTCATCGATGGGTGGGTGAAGTAGTTGTCATGGAGTTTCCCTTCATATGCAAGTGCAAAATCTTCATGACCATTATCATCATATTTGTTAACCAATCCAACGATAGCACCTCTTTTTTCTGTTGCCGTCACGCTCGAACCCATGTAAAGGCATTGTTGGACAACAGTATATCCATGTATGTCAAAGATGATGCCTCGATCGATAACAACTCTTTCTTCACCGATAATGCCTCCCACGCAGCTTTTGCCAGACACCTTGGCATCCGTGATGCAATGGTTGATGTTGGCGCCCCTTGTGATGCCACAGATGCCACCGACTTGGTTACGACCTTCCACCTCGCTTTCGAGCAGTGTTATGTTGCTAAGGCTGCCTTGCAGAGACAGCATGTCATTGGGCTTTATTCCTCTCCCAAAATATCCGAACAGTCCCACATAGTCATCGTTGCCACGGTGGCATTTCAAGCCCCTTATGGTGTGTCCGCAGCCATCGTAGTTGCCATAGAAATGATTGGTATTTGTGCCTATGGGAACCCATTCGTGAGCACTCAAGTCTATGTCTTCCTTCTGTTCTACCCAATAGTCGTTTTCACCATTAAGATTGCCCTCGTTGTTTATTTTCTTCGCCAGCCAAGCTAAATTTTCGGCAGACCTGATGTAATAAACAGGTCTGGATTGGTCGTTGTTCCATTCTGGCTCAACTGCAAAATCCGTCCATGGTTGGTTGTCTGCCCATGCCCCCTGCGCTACGGCGCAGAGAAGAGCGAGCAATAAAATAACTTTCTTTTTCTTCATGTTGTTAGTTAATATCCAATTTGTAATATGTGTGTACTAAATAACAATGACGCACCGCGTCAGCAGTTCGCAATAAATTATCCTAAACGTTTATACGGTGCGAAGGTATTAAATTTATTTCAGAAAATGAATTTGTGTCCAGCTAATTAACATATTTGGGGTGTCTTTTGGCTCTTTAATTTGCACAAACAAGACAAAATGTGCAGTTTTCTGTTCTTCCAAAATGACAATAGAATTTCTACACTATTTGTGGATTGGGGCATAGTCATGCCTCCATATGCCTATCCCCAAATAGCGTTGGCAGATTTGGTTGCTGTAAAAAAGGATAAGTATCGATATGCTACAATCACACCACCTTTGTGGCGTAATAATTGAAGTCGTTGAACAGCGTGCTGACAAACCTTTCCGAATTCCCATCCTTTGCTTTTATGCCAAGCATGTCTTCAAGTTTCGTTGCCAATTTCTGCAAATATTCTTCGCGCTCGCTGCCGTCGTATTCGAAAAGAATACGTCGCATCACCTCCATCTGCCTAACGCTGAGGTTGGAAGCCTCCGGATATGTGGGATTGTAGCCCTTCATAGCGAACGACATGTTTTGCAGGATTTGTGGAACGTCGTACGACGACACCCTCACCACGGCAGTGCCGGCAGCTATGTCGCCTATGCGTTGGCTGTTTTTGTTGAAGATGGCGAAAACGATGCCCAGACCAGTAGGTATTTCCACCAACAGCAAGGTCCATCTGAGCATGAAGGCTCTGAAAGGAGGTCGGGAACCGTCAAGACACACCACCCTGATTTTCATTATTTTCTTTCCAAGAGTTTGTCCATTGAAGAAATATTCCGTCCACAAGGGATAGGAAAGGAACAATGCCAAAGTTGCATAAAAAAGGATATCGTACAAGGTGTGCTGACCGTACAAGAAAGAAGATTTGTTCAGAATAATCTCAATTAATGACACCATGAAAAAAAGGATGAGACAATCGAAGCCGAAGGCGATTATTCTCTGCAATATGGTGGCTGCAGTCTGATGAATGCACACATGCTGGCAAGTAATGAAAGTAGTCTGAGCCATAAGGTTGTGATTGATTAAGTAGGTAATCAAAATTATGATTTTTTGCAAAAGTATAAAAAATATTTATATATTTGCATCCTAAAACCAGAAAACTCCACATATCACATGCAAGAGGCAGTCTTCATAAGGCGAAACATCGACAAATGGAAGAAGATGGAAATCATGGTGGGTGACAAACTGTTCACCACACCAGACGACATGGTGGCGGCGTATAACGAGATAACGTCAGATTTAGCATTCGCACAGACCCAATACCCTTCATCGCCTGTCACTTCCTATCTCAATAGTCTTGCACTCGGCTTGCACCGTGACATATACAGGCAAAAGCATTATTCCTTTGCTTCTTTCCTGCGCTTCTGGACCCATGAGATACCATTGTCGGTCTATGGCGCGCGTCGTGAGATGATAACCTCCTTGGTGCTGTTTGTAGTGTTTTTCCTGGTAGGCATGTTCTCTTATTTCGGTGACAATGACTTCGTACGCGCCATTTTGGGTGATAGCTACGTAAACATGACGCTCTACAACATAGAGCGAGGGCAACCGATGGCAGTCTATGGCACTGGAACGCAGGTGGAATCTTTCTTAGGAATAACCTTGAACAACATCTGGGTGACGATGAAGATTTACGGTTTGGGACTATTCACCAGTTTTGGAGCCGGTTATGGACTGATGATAGACGGCACCATGGTGGGAGCCTTCCTTGCCTTGTTCATAGACCACAATCTCTTCAAGGAAGCATTTTTAGCTGTGATGCTGCATGGCACTCTTGAAATTACCGGCATGATAGTGGCAGGCGGCGCAGGTTTGTTGCTTGGCAACGGATGGCTTTTCCCCGGCACGCATACCCGTCTGGAGTCGTTCATGATATCAGCTCGTCGCAGCATGAAGGTCATTCTATCCACCGTGCCCATATTCATCATTGCCGCATTCATAGAGGGCTTTTTCACCCGTTTCACCGATTCGGGTGATTGGTGGCGCTTGGCGGTAATCCTCCTCTCGTTTGCCTTTGTGATGTTCTATTATGTTTATCTGCCAATAAAGCGACATCGTGAAGAGGAAGGAAGAGGATAGAATCCAGTTGTATGCCAACCGCAAGGTGCTGCAATGCGTTGAGGCGGCATTCGACTTCATACGAGCCAACAGGCGAGTGTGGGTAAAGTCGGCTTTGGTGTTGTTTCTGCCCATTTGCGTGGCTTTGTCGTTGGTTGCCATACCTACGACACAGACACAGATTAATAATGCGCAAAATTACATATGGGAGAGGTTCTTTGAAATGGAATCGTGGCATTTTGACTTCTTCTTGATTGTGACATGTGTGGGTATCTGGCTCGCATACGTTCATGTCTATGCTTTGTTGCTTGCAGAATTCCAAAGGGAAGAAGGTGTCAAGACAGCCCAGTTGTCGTCTCTCATACCCTATTTCTTGAGAAGTGCCTCGCGGTCATGGTGGTTGTTTGCCGTGCCCATAGCATTAGCTTTAATAATGAACATAGGCGTGCTGTTCGCCCTGTTGCTGCCTATAATATTGGTTCCCCTTTCCCTTTTGCCGTCGATATTCATCTTGGAGCATGAGAGTATGCCAACAGCCATATCCAAGTCGTTCAGGCTGGGCTTCTCCTCATGGTTCTATTTGGCGTTCAACATTATTCTTACGATGATGTTGGCATTATGCATGGTGTGGTTGTTGCAGGTGCCATCACTCGTCATGGATATCTTTATGGACATTTTGCCAAAGAATGCGGACTACGCCCTTGGACATTTGCCATTCTACATCTTTTGGATGATTTTCTCTACCTTTTCCTGTTTTGGCTTTTGCGTGGTGGTTTCCATGTTGGTCTTGGGATGTGCTTTCCAATATGGCAGCGTCTCGGAACGGGTTGACGACACATCGATATTGCATGAAATAGAAAACTTTGAGAACTTGTAAATCCTTGAGCCATGTCAACTTATCCGATAATGCAAAATGATTCGCTTGCCGCGATCTTTTCCCAAGAGCACAACTATGACGCCTCGCTTGTGGGCAACAAGTTGAAGAATGACCTGATAGAAGGAAAAGTTGAAGACGACGCATCATCAGCCTTTGATTCGTTCATGGAAGCCTTGGCGAATTTCTTTATTTCCTTGCCATGGGTGGTATATGTGATAGCAGGGATGGTGCTGGTGGCTTTGTTGGCTTGCATGCTTTACAAGTACAGGATGCTTTGGGGAGGAGGATACAAGGAGAAGGATATCCCCTTGGAAGATGACATTTACGAAATAGACTATGACCAAGAAACCAAAAACGCCATCCTTCACGGCGACCATGCCCAGTTGGTCAGATTGGTTTATCTGAGCACCTTGCGTTCTCTTGACGAGGCAGGACGTATAGCGTGGCGCATTTACAAGACCCCCTCCCAATATGCCCGGGAGATGCATCAAGATGAATTTAGCAAAATGACATACCATTTCCAGAGGGTGAGGTATGGGAAGTTTGGAGCCACGCCAGCATTGTACGAACAGATGAAGGAGCTTCAGGGAAAAGTGCTGAAAGGAGGTGAGTCATGAAATCGATGAGGATAATTCTGATTGTAGTGGCTCTTTTGGCTTTGGCAGGTGTCATCCTGCTCACCAAGGTACCCATTTTCAACTGGGATGACTCTACTATATTCCTGCCCGAAGATGACGAACCTTTTGGATGCAAGTTCTTTGACGAGATGGCAGAAGCCACTTTGCCCAATGGCTATTCGTATTTTGATGGCAATCCAAGAGAAATGCTTGAGGGAAAAGACACCTTGTCGTTGCTTTTCATGCTTGAATACATGTATGTTGAAGCTGAGATGGAAGAGCTGCTCGCCTCTTTTGTGAAAAAGGGCAACAAGCTCATGGTAGTTACGGGCAGTAATTCATTTTGGGATGAAGACCCCGATGAAAGTCTTTTTCCTTTTGAAGTGAACAATTACAGCTATTTCAGCACAGAACGTTTGCGGGATGGACTCTTGGGGAAAATTCCTCCCTCACGACTCATCATGGATAAAGATACGATAAAGGTGAGTGACGCCTTGGCTTCGAGTTTTGTAAACAGCATGATAACTGATTATAAAGTGCATTCTTACATAGGACTTGTAGATGATGACGAGGCAGGAACTAACGTCAAGAGGGTTGCGTCTTTGTCGTATCGATATGGCAAAGGCAGGGTGTATGTCGTTGCCAACCCCTTGCTTTTCACCAATTATGGCGTGCTGCATCGCAACATTGCACGCTACATAGGAGCACAGTTGGAGCTCATAGCCGACCATCCCGTCGTGAGGTTGTCGTATGGGACGGCAAGGGGCGAAAAATTAAATGGGGACTATTATTCTGAAGAAGATGACAACACCATGGCGCCTCTCTCATATTTCCTCAGCCGGCAACCACTGAGGTGGGCGACATACACCTTGTTGGCAGGCGTTTGCGTCTTCATGCTTTTCACTGCAAGACGCAGGCAAAGAGTCATCCCTACCGTCGAGGCTCCAAAGAACAAGAATCTGGAATTCTTGATGCTTCTCGGCACGATTTATTGCAAGAATCATGACAATGCAGACATGCTGCGAAAGAAATACCTGTATTTCAAGGAAGACCTGCGCAGGCGACAGATAGCAGACCTTGACGACCATGCCAACCATCAGGGCAATGTGAGGATTCTTGCGCAGCGGACCGGACTTGAAGAGAAGTTTGTGGAAGAGACATTAAACGAATTGCGCAAATATACAGACCCAGATGTGTCTGTCATCAACAATGCTAAACTAATGGGATGTGTACAAAATATTGACAAAATAACAAATAATCTATAAATGGAAGAAAACATGACACAACGCCTCGACTTGATGGCGTTTTCAGAAAAGATGGCACTTGTCCGCCAACAGATAGGCAGTGTGGTGGTAGGGCAGGACAAGGTTGTTGACATGCTTATCACAGCAGTGCTTGCCGACGGTCACGTGCTCCTGGAAGGAGTGCCAGGCGTTGCCAAGACTTTGTTGGCACGACTGCTGGCACGACTCATCGATGCCCGATTCAGCCGCTTGCAGTTCACGCCCGACCTGATGCCGAGTGATGTGCTTGGAACCTCTGTGTTCAATATGAAAGAGTCGGAATTTGAATTCCGTCAGGGACCGGTGTTTGCCGACATCGTTCTCGTGGATGAGATAAACAGGGCTCCGGCGAAGACCCAGGCAGCTCTCTTCGAGGTGATGGAGGAGCGCCAAGCCACCATAGATGGGGTGTCGTATGCGATGGGAGACCTGTTCACCGTAATGGCGACACAAAATCCCGTGGAGCAGGAGGGAACATACAAGTTGCCGGAGGCACAGCTCGACCGCTTCTTGATGAAAATAGTGATGTCGTACCCATCGCCGGAGTTGGAGGTGGAGATCCTTCGCAGGCATCATGAAAACGCGCGGCTCACCAAACTTGAAGATGTGGCACCCGTGCTCACTCGTGAAGAACTGCTGCAATACCGCTCCTTGCTGTCGAATGTCGTGGTGGAAGAAAGCCTTCTCAAGTATATCGTGGATGTGGTGCAGCTGACACGCACGGCAAAGACGGTTTATCTTGGCGCGTCGCCACGAGCCGCCGTGGCACTCCTGAAGGCATCCAAGGCTTTCGCCTTGCTCAACGCCCGCGATTTTGTCACGCCGGAAGACATCAAGCAGGTGGCGCCTTCAGTGCTGCAGCATCGCATCATCCTTACTGCTGAGGCAGAGATGGAAGGCCAGAGTCCGACAAGGCTGGTGCAGAGTCTGATAGACCAAGTGGAGGTTCCTCAATAGTCGTTGTAATGTTTCTGAAGCGCAGATTTTATGTGGCATTGATAGCTGTTGCTTTCGTCATGGCGGCAGGCATGCTGTATGCACCACTGTTCTTTGTGGGGCAGATATTGCTGTTGGTGCTTGTAGCGCTGACGGTGATGGAGGCATCGCTGCTTTATCTGTCAACACGTCTGGTGGCATCGAGAAGATGTGCCGAAAGGTTCTCCCTCGGCGATGACAATCCAGTGGAGATAGCAATGGCAAGCATGACTCCTTTCAAGTTGAGGCTTGAGGTGATAGACGAGTTGCCACCACAACTTCAAATACGTGATTTCTGCCTGAGAGATACTATCAAGAGGGGAGAACGCAAGACTTTGCGCTATACCGTAAGACCTACGCAAAGAGGAATGTATGAGTTTGGAAACATTCTTGTCTTTATCACCACGTTCATGGGCTTGGTGCAAAGGCGAATAATATGTGGCGTCAAGGACAGCGTAAAGGTGTATCCCTCATTCCTAAGGCTTCGACAGTTCGAACTGATGGCAGCCACCGACAACTTCAGCATGGTTGGCATCAAGCGTGTGAGAAGGGTGGGCAACAATACCGAGTTCGAACAGATAAAAGACTATGTCAAGGGAGACGACTACCGCACCATAAACTGGAAAGCCACAGCCCGCAGAAGTCAATTGATGGTGAATGTATATGATGACGAACGCTCCCAACAGGTGTTTTCCGTCATCGACAAAGGCAGGCTCATGCAACAGTCGTTTCTTGGGATGACCCTGCTCGACTATGCCATCAATGCCTCGCTCGTGTTGTCGTATGTTGTGGTGAACAAACACGACAAGGCGGGACTTGTCACTTTCGCCGGACAGTTCGACTCCTACATACCAGCCGACAGGCAGACGACGCAGATGCATCTCATCCAAGAGAGCCTCTATGGGCAGCAGACCACTTTTGGCGAGTCAGACTTTTCAGTGCTGTGCCACAACGTCAACAAATTGGTGACCAAGCGCAGTCTGCTTGTACTCTACACCAATTTCATCGACTATGGCTCACTCAACCGGCAAATGCAATATCTGATGCAGTTGAACAGGAGGCACCGCTTGCTTGTGGTGGTTTTTGAGGATGAGGAACTTGAAGACTACATCCGTTCGCCGCATCATGACATCGAAGGTCTTTATCAGCATGTAGTGGCAGAGAAACAGGCATACGAGAAAAGGCTTATCATGAACACGCTAAGGCAGAATGGCATCTATGGATTGCTCACAAAACCGCGAAAGCTCACCGTTGACGTGATAAACAAGTATTTGGAAATGAAGTCAAGATCACTCATCGGATAAGTGCCATTTTTACACGCAAAATTGATATAAATCAAGAAATTGTATTTTTACACTTATTTTCTTGAAGAAAACTTGCAAGTTTTGTGAGAAATTGATACCTTTGCATCGTGTTTTTCATAGTATTAGATTTAAGGTTAACAAAGGTTGGAGTACGGCGGTACTCCTTTTTTTTTGCTTAACCCAAATCTGTCATCAGCACTAGGCGGGAAAAACTGCTCTTTCATGCATCAGGATGCTTGGACAAGCTATTTGTCATGTGTATTTAGCAAATGAAACAAACTATATGTCAATAAGGTGACAATGTGCCATTTCAAGCTATCATTACATTCAAAAAAAAGTTTAAAGACTTTGTTTTGCCAAGATAAAATGTTAATTTTGCAATCCCGAAACTTATTCAAAGAAATACACTTGGTAGGCAACGGCAAATTTGGAACACACTTTTTAACAGCAAATAAAACAATTATGGTAGATTACAAGACTTTGGGCCTCGTGAACACTAAGGAGATGTTCGCCCGCGCCATTAATGGCGGCTATGCCATTCCTGCTTTCAACTTCAACAACATGGAGCAACTACAGGCCATCATCAAGGCTTCTGCAGACCTCAAAAGCCCCGTTATCCTTCAGGTGTCGAAGGGAGCCCGCAACTATGCCAACCAGACTCTCCTGAAATTCATGGCACAAGGTGCTGTGGAGTATGCCAAGGAATTGGGCTGCAAGCATCCAGAGATAGCACTCCACCTCGACCACGGAGACAGCTTCGAGACATGCAAGAGCTGCGTAGATTATGGTTTCTCATCAGTCATGATTGACGGTTCTTCACTTCCTTACGAGGAAAACATCGCCCTCACCAAGAAGGTTGTGGAATATGCCCATCAGTTTGATGTCACTGTAGAAGGTGAATTAGGCGTGCTCGCTGGTGTTGAAGACGAAGTGGTGGCTGCCGAGAGCCATTACACAAAGCCTGAAGAGGTTATTGACTTTGTGACACGTACTGGCGTTGACTCTTTGGCAATCTCCATCGGTACATCACACGGTGCTTACAAGTTCACTCCAGAGCAGTGCACTCGCGACCCGAAGACTGGCAAACTGGTGCCTCCACCACTTGCTTTCGACGTGCTTGATGCCATCATGGTGAAACTGCCTGGCTTCCCCATCGTGCTTCACGGCTCTTCTTCTGTTCCACAGGAGTATGTTGACATGATCAATGAGTATGGCGGCAAACTGCCTGATGCAGTAGGTATTCCAGAGGAGCAGCTCCGCAAGGCATCCAAGAGTGCTGTCTGCAAGATCAACATCGACTCCGACTCACGTTTGGCATTCACTGCTGCAGTGCGCAAGACTTTGGTTGAGAAACCAGGTGAGTTCGACCCACGCAAGTTCTGCGGTCCCGCTCGTGACGAGATGGAGAAGATGTACAAGCACAAGATCAAGGAAGTGCTTGGCTCTGACAACAAACTTGCCCAGCTCGACTAATCCTATTCTGGAGAGTACATAAAAGCATATAAAAAGGAGGGTGTGCATCGGAAGCACACCCTCCTTTTTGTTTCGACTCTCGTCAAGCCTCTTCTTCGAGGTAGCGGAATGCTGCTGGAATCTTCTCTATCACGTCGCTTGCCACCAGACTCTCCTTTCCCTTTTCGCGCATGGCAAGGTCGCCAGCCAGACCATGGAGATACATTCCCAATTGGCATGCCTCGCGCTGGTGATAGCCGCGTGCGAGCAGTCCGGTGATGATGCCTGTCAGCACATCGCCAGTGCCTGCTGTTGCCATTCCTGAATTGCCGGTGGAATTGAACACCACCTTGCCATCAGGCAGGCACAGAGCGCTATAGTGCCCCTTGAGGATGATGAACAATTGAAGTCTCACAGCCATGTCAACCGCCTTCATCAAGCGCTCATAGTCGTCGCTGCTGCGCGACCCGCTGATGCGGTCGAACTCCTTGGGATGCGGAGTGAGAATCAAGCCCTTTGGCAGTTGTTGCATCCATGCCTTGTGGCTGCCAAGTATGTTTAGCGCGTCAGCATCCACCACCATCGGGATTTGGTTGCGGCGCAACTGTGCTATCAGTGCGATGGCGGTACCCTCCACCTGACCTATGCCAGGACCGATGCCCAAGGCGTCGTATTCGGTCGTGTCGATTGCATCCGAGAAATAAGCATCCTCATAGTCCAACTTCAGTATTGCCTCTGGCACCGCAATCTGCAAGATGTCGCTGTTCTTCTTGGGAGTGAGGATTGTAAGTTTGCCTGTACCAGACCGCAAGCAAGCACGTGCAGACAGCACAGCGGCGCCCGCCATGCCATAGCTGCCGGCGATGAGGAGGGAGTGACCCATGGACCCCTTGTGGGCGAAGTCGCTTCGTGGAATGAGCATTTGTCGAAGGTCGTCTGCCTCAAGCATGGTGTAGCTGGAGTGTGTGCTGCTCATGTAGTCTCTCGACAAGCGAATGTCGAGCACACGAAGTTTGCCAATGTACTGCTGGATGTCGGAGAAGAGGAAGGCAAGTTTCTTGGTCTGCAGCGTCAGCGTCACGTCAGCTTTCACGATGTTGCCGTGGATGTTGTATGTGTTGCACTCTGCCATCAGGCCGGAAGGCATGTCGATGCTTATCACCTTGCATGGTGCTTGGTTGATGTATTTCACCAGTGACGGGAAGCCACCTTCAAGAGGTTTGGTGAGACCTGTGCCGAAGAGGCCGTCGATGACCACCGTCTGGGCGGTGAGGAGTGGAGGGTCGAACTCTCTTGTCACCTCGGTGAAATTCTTGATGTGCTTGCACTCCAAGGCACGCAGCTTGTTCTCGGCGCAATCGTTGGACAACTTGTTGTTGATGTTGAACAGATAGACAGACACGTTGTAACCACGCTCTGCAAGCAGGCGCGACACAGCAAGCGCGTCGCCGCCATTGTTGCCATGGCCAGCAAAGACCACGATGGGTTGGGATGTGTTGCACTCCTCGGTTATCGCTTGAGTCAACGCCTTTGCTGCACGCTCCATGAGGTCGATTGACTTGATGGGCTCGTTTTCAATAGTATATTTGTCGAGCTCCTTGATTTGGGTACTTGTAAATATCTTCATAATATAGGAATTCAAAAAAACATGTTTGTCATCAAGCAGGTGTCACATGGTCTTTTATTGCCATCAATTAATTTTGAACACTTGCTTAGGCTGCAAAATTACAAAAATATTGCAAACTCTTTGCCATACTTCTGCATATTTTTATTAAATTTGCACTTCATTCCAATCCTTTTTCTCTATGGACACAATACAAGTATTAGACAAGAAATTCAGGGTGTCGATACCCGAGGCAGAGATACTCAAGCGTGTAGATGCTGTGGCACAGCAGATAAACAAGGACATGGCAGGGAAGAATCCATTGTTCCTTGCAGTGCTCAATGGTTCATTCATCTTCGCTGCTGACCTCATGAGGAGAATCACCATACCAGCGGAAATCTCCTTCGTCAAGTTGGCTTCTTACCAAGGAACAACCTCTACGGGCAAGGTGAAGGAGGTTATTGGCATCAACGAGAACTTGGCTGGCAGGACCATCATAATCCTGGAAGACATCGTGGAAACGGGATTTACCATGAAGCGCATGATGGAGACGTTGGGCACTCGTAACCCCGAGTCGGTGCATATATGCGCCCTGCTGCTGAAGCCTCAAAAACTCCAGGTGGATCTCGACATTGAATATGTGGCTTTGAGAATACCCAACGACTTCATCCTTGGATATGGTCTGGACTACAACCAGCAAGGAAGAGGACTAAGAGACATTTATACTCTCGTAGAAGAAAAAGAAATAACATCTAAAACTTGCAGCATGAAAAACATTGTGATTTTTGGTGCTCCTGGTTCAGGAAAAGGCACCCAGAGCGACTTGCTCATCGAAAAGTATGGTCTGAACCACATCTCTACAGGTGATGTGCTTCGCAACGAAATCAAGAACGGTACAGAACTTGGCAAGATAGCCAAGCAGTATATCGACGACGGTATGCTTGTTCCCGACACCCTGATTGTTGACATCCTCGCAAGTGTCTATGATACCTTTGGCGAACAGCACAAGGGTGTGATCTTCGATGGATTCCCAAGGACGGTAAATCAGGCAGAGGAACTGAAGAAGATGCTTGCCAAGCGCGGTCACAAGGTGGCTGCCATGGTGGAGCTGAGCGTGCCCGAGGACGAACTGATGACACGCCTCCTCAAGAGAGGACAGGAAAGTGGCAGAAGCGACGACAATGCAGAGACCATAAAGAAACGACTTGACGTGTACCACAACCAGACCTCTCCACTCATCGACTGGTATGAGAAAGAAGGCATACGTCATCAAATCAATGGGTTGGGAGAACTCGACCGCATTTTTGCCGACATTTGCAAGGTTGTAGATAACCTATTCCTGGCTGGCCAGGTGAATGGTACTCCTGTAATCATGGAATCAAATTTCGTTGACTATGTCAAGATCTGCTGCCGCTCGGGAAAGGGCGGTCGTGGGTCTATGCATCTCAGACATGTGAAATATAATCCCAATGGTGGACCCGACGGTGGCGACGGTGGCGACGGTGGCAGTGTGTTTCTAAGAGGAAACCACAACTATTGGACGCTGCTCCACCTGAAATACCAGCGACACATATTCGCACAGCATGGTGGGAATGGTGGCAAGGACAAGTGCCATGGCACAAAGGGAAGGGATGAATATATCGATGTCCCATGCGGAACGGTAGTATATAATGCCGAGACTGGAAAGTATGTCTGCGATATTTCCTATGATGGACAGGTGGTCTGCCTGCTAAAAGGTGGGAGAGGGGGACTGGGCAATTTCCAATTCCGCTCGCCCACCAACCAAGCGCCACGCTATGCCCAGCCAGGTGAGCCAATGCAGGAGATGACCATTATCCTGGAACTGAAATTGCTCGCCGATGTGGGTTTGGTGGGATTCCCCAACGCAGGAAAGTCAACCTTGCTGTCATCACTGTCAAGTGCCAGACCAAAGATAGCCAATTATCCTTTCACCACTCTCGAACCCTCTCTCGGCATTGTGGGCTATCACGACAAGCAGTCGTTTGTGATGGCGGACATACCAGGCATAATCGAGGGCGCCAGCGAGGGCAAGGGCCTGGGACTGAGGTTCCTGCGTCATATCGAGCGAAACTCGTTGTTGCTGTTCATGGTGCCTGGCGACACAGACGACATAAAGCATGAGTACGAGGTGCTGCTGCGAGAGTTGCAGAACTTCAACCCGGAAATGCTCGACAAACATAGGATTTTAGCTGTCACCAAATGCGACTTGCTTGACGAGGAACTGATAGAAATGCTTCGGGACACGCTGCCCGAAGATGTTCAGGTGGTATTTATCTCGTCAGTTACCGGCTATGGATTGGAAGAGCTGAAAAATGTGTTGTGGAAGGAATTGAACAGCGAGAGCAACAAGTTGCAAGCCATAACGGCGGAAGACACGTTGGTGCATCGTGACAAGGACTTGAACACATTCAAGCTTGAAATGACAGAAGAGGGCGAGGATGACGAAATCTTGTTTGTTGACGATGACCAAGTGGAGGACTTGGAAGACTTTGAGTACGACGAGGAGAATCTATGACCTTTCCCACCATACTTGACTACCTTGACGACGACAGTCGTGTATTTGCCTTCAGCACCACAAGAAAAGGTGGTGTGAGCAAGGGCAATTATGGTGGTTTCAACATGAATTCATACTGTGGTGACAACCCTTCTCACGTGGAGGCGAACAGAAAAGCCTTTTGCTATCTGTTCGGACTTGACGAGAGCAAGTTGGTCATGCCTCACCAAGTGCATGGGACAGAGGTTCGCATCATTGATGATGCGTTTGAAGCCATGTCACCCGACAAGCGTGCCCGTTATTTGGAAGGGGTGGATGCTGTGATGACCCAGAAGTCCCGTCTGTGCATAGGGGTTTCGACAGCCGACTGCATACCAGTGTTGCTTGTAGATCATGCCAAGGTGGCAGTTTGTGCCATTCATGCCGGATGGAGGGGCACGGTGAAAGGCATCGTGAAAGAATCGTTTGCCGCCATGCAGGAGGCTTATGGATGCGATGTCAACGATATGGAAGCCATCATAGGTCCCGGCATCTCGATGAAGAATTTCGAGGTGGGCGATGAGGTCTATGATGAATTCTGTGGGGCAGGCTTCCGCATGGACGACATTTCATGCAGGATGGGTGGCAAATGGCATATAGACCTGTGGGAAGCCAATTGTCAGCAGTTGCGTGATATGGGATTCCCTCAAGAAAAAATCATGGTCGCAGGCATTTGTACCTACGACCATGTGGATGATTTCTTTTCTGCCCGCAGACTTGGCATCGCTTCCGGGCGTATTTTCACTGGTGCCATTTTGGTGGAATGACCATCTCCTAAACAGTCATTTCTTCCTGTTGGCGCGCTGTTCTCGGTATTTTGCTTTCTGGCGGGCGCTGCCGCTGCCATGTGCTCCCGTGATATAGGCTTTCTTCTTCGCCTTGGATTTCACCTTGCCATTGTTCGCTTTTGAAGAATTGTCTCCTCCTCCACGTCCCCATACCAATCCGCCTTCGATGATGGCGTCGATGTCGTCTCCCTTGCTCATGAGCTGAAATATTAGTAAGACTAAATTAGTGGTGGAACAAGCGAATGCCAATGAATGCCATGGCAATGTTGTATTTGTCGCAAGTGTCTATCACATGGTCGTCGCGCACCGAACCACCAGCCTGAGCTATGTATTCCACGCCACTTTTGTGTGCCCTTTCAATATTGTCGCCGAAGGGGAAGAACGCGTCGCTGCCCAAAGACACGCCCTTGTTTTGGGCTATCCATGCCTTTTTCTCTTCCATTGTCAGCACTTCGGGTTTTTCGGTGAAGAACTGTTGCCAGATGCCGTCGGCGAGCACGTCGTCATGGTCTTCGCTGATATATACGTCGATGGTGTTGTCGCGGTCGGCGCGGCGTATGCCTGGGATGAAAGACAGGTTCATCACTTTGGGATGTTGTCGAAGCCACCAGATGTCTGCCTTGTTGCCAGCCAAGCGGGTGCAGTGGATGCGGCTCTGTTGTCCGGCGCCGATACCGATGGCTTGTCCGTCTTTCACGTAGCACACACTGTTGCTTTGAGTATATTTCAGTGTTATGAGGGCTATCATGAGGTTGCGGCGTGCTTCGTCAGTGAAGGTCTTGTTCTTTGTTGGTACGTTCTCGAATAGGGTGGGAGAGTCAAGGCATATTTCGTTGCGCCCTTGTTCGAAAGTGATTCCATAGACCTGCTTGCGCTCGATAGGTGTTGGAGTGTATTCAGGGTCTATCTTTATTACATTGTATGTACCCTTCCGCTTTGCCTTGAGTATTTCGAGAGCTTCGGGTGTGTAGTCGGGAGCTATGACACCATCGGAAACCTCCCGTTTCAGCAGGGTGGCGGTGATGGCGTCGCAAGTGTCGCTGAGCGCAACAAAGTCACCGTAGCTGCTCATGCGGTCGGCGCCACGTGCTCTGGCGTAGGC
>ONAG01000113.1 GCA_900315745.1 uncultured Prevotellaceae bacterium | reverse complement strand
GCTACTGTTGTGATCAGTGACGATGTGGATGTCGCTAAAGCGCCTGAAGCACAGGATATCCTGAGTATGAGCGCGGCTGATTTCGCCAAGATCGGAACTGTGATTTCCAAGCTGATGTACGGACTTTGAATCGGATAAGTGCAAAAACTTATTTTGAAATGGAAGGAAAAAAGGGGTTGCAATTAATACCCCTTTTCTTTCTTATGCTTCTTTTGACGGTAGCCCTTCTGGGGGCTGCCGTTTTGTGCTTCAACGCAGCCAGCGGTAAGGGAGGAACGCTGCTGCGCGTGGACGTGGCAATTGCCGGCGGCGATGAAGACGAGATGACCGAAAAGGCGGTGAAACTGGTTCAGCGGATGGATGTGATCAAGAGCATCGCTAAGTTTCATCGTGTATCGGAGGCCGAAGCCGATAGGAAGATCAGTGACGGAACCTACGATGCAGCGATCTATCTGACGGACAATATGTATGAAGATATTAACGAAGGGTATAATACACCGATCGTGATCAAGATCTCGGATAATCCGACATTGTCCGCAGCGCTTTTCAGGGAACTGGTTCTGACAGGCGTTGAAGACCTGCAGACGGCAGAATCAACGATCTACTCAGTCTACGATATGAGCAAAGAGTACCCGACTAAGAAGAGAACGCGTAAGGTGGCAAATAAAATGGCCAGCCAACGGCAGTTTAGACCCTTTTCGATATAGTATGCGGGGCCACCTCGCAGTTGGTTGCCATGACGTTGCTTATAGATTTGTGCCAGACAGGCTTCGGCATAGGCCGTGCCAGCCCCGAAGAATGCAATGATCCACATCCACACGATGGCTCCAGGGCCTCCGAAGCCTATAGCCATCGCTACGCCCACAATATTGCCCGTCCCTACACGTCCCGACAAGGCGAGTGCAAAGGCTTGGAACGAGCTGATACCCTCTTTCTTGGTCTTGTCGTTTTTAAACAGCAGTCGCACCATCTCACCAAAGTGGCGTATCTGTACAAATCTGGTGCCAAATGAAAAGTATAACCCACCTAGCAGGCACAGCCCTACGAGAGGCCAACTCCACACGCAACTATTAAGAAAGGTGATAATCTCATCCATTGATAGAATATGCGTTGATTTGAAAATGCAAAGATACACAAAAAAAATGATATAGTGAGTGTTTTTATATAAAAAGAAGACCGCCCACGTTTGTGGACGGACTTCTTTGAGTCGAGGTGGCAAGGGTTGCCACCTGTTGATTGTTTACTTGCGTACAACCACACGGCGGGCAGGACGGTTGCCGACCTGGACCAGGTAGACGCCCGTGGCGGGCATCGGGATGGTCTCTTCAACGGCGGCATTGCTGCGCTGTGCTACGAGGCGGCCCACCACGTCGAAGACGCGGATGGTCTGCTGCTCAGCACCGCTGACCACTATGTTGTTGTTCTTGGTGTAGATGATAGTATTGTCTTCGACAACGTCGCGGATGCCGACATTCTCAGCGAAGAAGCAGAGCACGTCGGTGGCGGGTTCGGCGAGGACGATGGTGACGGTTGCAGTGGTGTCGTTTTCGGAATGTACACCCTGCCAGTAGTCGAAGTGGTAGCCATCGTTAGCCACAGCCTCGAGGGTGATGGTGTCACCAGTGTGGCCTTGGTAACGGTCGGAACGTTCGCCATTGATGAGCACATAGCCCCATTCGCTGTTGTTGATGGTGACATCGAGAGTGGCCTCGAAGACTACCTGGTTGAAGACAGCGGTAAGGACGATGTTAGAAGTACCCATTTCGAAGGTGACGTTAGGTTCGGTATAGACAACGTTGTTGTTGATATCAACCCAGTTGACAAATTCGAAGTACTCGTCGGGAGTAGCAGTGATGGTGACCATGTCGTCTTCGTAGTAGACACCGGTACCTGTCACAGTACCGCCAGTAGTGGCGTTAAGCGTGACGGTGTGCTGCGGGTAGGCATGGAAGAGTGCGGTGTAGGTGGCATCGTGTGTGACCGTGATGGTACGAGTCAGGTTGGTGTCGCCATCGCTCCACTGCAGCAGGTAGTTGTGCAGCGCCGGTGTGGCGGTTATAGTGACTTCGGTGCCATAAGGATAGCTGCCAGAACCGGTGACGGAACCACGGGCGTTGTCGTTGGCGGCAACGGTGATGTTGTAGATGTTGATATCAAACTCTGCTGTGACGCCGATGCTCATGCCAGCCATGACGGCAGGAACCACGAAGGTGAAGGGGTTGTCGCTGGAGGAGTCGCTGAGCAGCCCAGCGCTGAGCATCCACTGGTTGAAGTGGTGGCCGGTTGCGGGCAGGGCGGTTGCATTGATGGTGTCGCCAACATTGTTCACGGTGAAGGTATGCACCTCGGTGTTGGTGATGGTGTCATGCTGCTGCACCACACGCACATCCACCACGGTGTCGCTCTTGTGCACGGTGACGGTGTCATGCACGTAGACCCGTTCCTCCACCACCTTCCTGGTGGCGCACGAACACATCGTGAGCAGGACGATGAGCAGCATCACTGCCACACCGATGACGGCCATTCCTGTCTCTTGTTGCCTCGTTGGTTTCATACCTTATATTTTCTGGTGATAATATACGTGATGTTCTCACCCAGCACCTTGGCCGGCATGAGGTAGGTCTTCATCAGCTTTTCCCAGGCCTTCTGGCTGTCGGTCACCTTGCCCTTGATGGTGTTGTATCCCACGATCACGCATCCTGCAGAGGAGCTGGCGCTGCTTCCTCGGTGGATGAGGACGCCATCATAACCAGGAACGTTGAGCAGCCGTGGCATGTATCCCTTGCAGTAGCGCTTGTAGTAGTCTATCTGGGCGAACTTCGGCGACTGCACGTTCATGGTGAGGGTGTAGGTGCCGGTTGGGATGGCAGTCATCCGGTAGACCTTTCTCTTCCTGATCTCCGAGATGGGCATCCTCTGGTCGAGACCACGGTCCACATCCTCCACCGCATCACACACATACTCTCCGTTGACGTAGATGTGCGAGATGCAGTAGTCCTTGCCGTTGAAAATCCTTACATGCTCTATCTTCATAATACGCTGTTGTCGATGGGATCGAGTTCATTGTCGTTGTCCGCATTAACTACCCCGGCGTCCGAGATGGTCACGGATATTCGGTTTGGACAGCGGACCCGTCCGCACATAAAAGGGCGCATGTTCTCCACCATCCTGCCGTTGCGGGCCACGTCGCGCTGAAGCTGGCGAACTGTGTCATCGGTCTTGTCGATGCGGGCAAGCAGTTCGTTACGCTCATCACGCAAGTGCTTCCTGTCCTCCTTCAGTTCCATGATATACTGCCGTTGTTCCTCTCTGTCTGCCTTCACGTCGGCAATAAGCTGCTGGTATACGTCCTGCACTTCCTTGGTGGCAGCCGTCTCCGCCGACTCTGCCTCTGCTTCAGCCTTCCGCTTCTCGGCCCTTCGGTTGAGGAAGTAACGGATGGCTTCCCACCCGCCGACAGCAGTCAGCACACTGATGATGATAGTGATTGTATCTTCCATATCTATCTATTTAGGATTTTGTCGGTTATTGCCTGCGCATCGTCAATGTCTACTTTCCCATCGTAGTTCACATCTGCCATCGGGTCATATTTGCCGCTGATGCTTGCGTCAATCACTTCCGTCACATCGCTCATATTGATGCGTCCGTCCCTATTCACATCCATTGCCCAAGAAGGTCTCTTGTCAAGTATGAGGAAGGCTTTTTGGAAAGAGTAGTTGAATGAGTCCTCCTTCTTGAGGTAGGACAGCAGACTCATCTTGAACCAGCCATTATTGAAGCCTTTGCCCCATCCCCAGTTGATGTAGTAGGTGTCATCCTTTGGCCTATATCCCTCGCAAAGGAAACAGTGTGCGCCTGTATTAGCAAGATTCCATCCGCAGATGACCACGGGAATGCCCTTGACAAGTGCCTCCTTCACTTTGTCGAGATACAATGTGTCAGTCGCGTCGGTCTTGGATGTCTGCTTGTAGATGGTTACATGACCTAAATGGAGTTTGTTTTCCATTGCGTCGGCAACGAGGTCGGGATTTTGTCCGCTACCAGATGGCGAGTACATCGTCTGCATGGCCTTGCCAACGTGGGCAACGAGGTCGGCAGCAGCTTTGGCCTGTTCCTCGGAAAAACTCACCACGTTGACGAACTTGGATGAGGTGCTTTTCTTCGTGTAAATGTCAAGGATGTTGGCGAAGTCGAAAGACTGCCGTGCCTCTTCTGCCGTGACATAAAAGCGGTAGCCATTGATGGCTTTTGAAGTGTACTTTGGGAGTGCGGTGCATCCACGTTTCCACCCCTTCTTTGCAAAGTAGTACACCAACTGCGACACGGCAGTCGCTGGACACCCCACAATGCACTTTTCCACCAAGCCTTTCGTGGGTTTGTACTCAACGAACTCCAAGTTGTTGTTGAATGGCTCATGTTGATGCCACATAATCTCTGGGAACATCGGGGCAACATATATGTCGGGGTCGGCCATAGGTGTCACCAACGGCTCTACCTCTACCTCGCCTTCTTGGATTGCTTTGATTTCCTTGGCATAGTCATTCAAGACGAGTTGTGCGGTAGGGTTGATGCACCCAAGTTCGTAGTCAAACTCCGCTACGATGGGTTGAATTGTGTCATCCGCTGGGGTGACGATTGCCGTTCCCTCTCTCTCAAAAACGAATAACCTATCCTTTCGATAGGACTTCACTCTCTGCGCGAGTTGCAAAGGCTTTCCCCTCGCTCTCCGCATCATACCCGATTGGCTCATCAGCCTCTCAAGGGCTTGTTGTGGGGTGAGTTTCATAGGCTATGCGAATTTGAACTCCCAAATATTTGTATTCAGGCTTGAGGTGTAAATCTTGCCATTATACAAGAACAGTCCCTCAGGCTCTTCCGTGAAGCCATTCGCAAGCAAATCAACAAATGTCACTTGCATTTTTCTCGCATACAAATCGACCACTTGCAAGGAGATATGGCCAGCACTCTCATATCCTCTCGCGAAATACAACTTGCCGTTGTGGATGAAACCATCTTGGAATGCCCCTATGGGAGAACCTATGCTGAATGATTGCACAATGTCGCTGTCCTCCCAAGTGACCTCGGTCTCGCTCAATGGTGGCATCGGGAATTGCGTGAACATTCCAATTCCCCTGTTATCTGCACCAGCCCTTGAGTTATGCCCGAAGCCCCAAAGCACCTCATTCTGGGCATCCACACACACGTTGGTCTCGCCAAGGCAGTTCTCGTCAGTCATCACGGGCAGGTGGATTACCTGCACTTGCTCAATCGTGAAGGATGAAATCTCATCATCGGTATATGTCGGGATGATGCGGTATGCCACCCAAGCACACCTTCCGTTAGCATCATTCTTCACGCTGGTGTAAAGAACGGGGAATACATCATCTTGGTCATATCTCAACGTGCTGAAAGATGCGCTGTTGCAATGCCAAATGGCAGCATTTGAGAAGCCTGTGGCAAGTGTGTAGAGCAACTGCTGTGTCCTCATATTGTAACATGCCACATTCACAAGTTTGTCGTTGAGAATAAAAAGGTAGTCGCCATATATAGCAGATGACTGGCCTTTGTACGCGTTGTTCGCGTACTTGCTCCATGAGAAAACCGTATTGAGGTTTATTCTCTCTCCGTAATAGTAATGGTTATCTTCGACATTGGGAAGGAACACACTTAACTCCTTCAAACCTTCTTTTACCTCATCTATTGCTTTTTTTACCTCACCGACACCTATCTTTGATATTTTCCACGTCACCGCTGCCTTATTATTGTCCACTGTTGACATACATAAGAACGCAGTTCCTTGGGGCGCGGTCGCGATGACATAAGAACCCTCGCTGACCCAGACCCTGTCCGTTCCGTTGGCATAGTCCACATCCCCATAATTGGAATAAGTGTTGCTCGCGAGAAAGCCATAACACCCCTTCGTCTCTGCGACAGCATCCAAGCATTCTATCCTAAAAGTGTCTCCCTCAACACAAGGAATGACCGCATGGCTCGACTCCGTGAATCTGTTCCATTTCTTTGTTGCCCCCAAAGCAAAAGGATATTTCACCAAGTCAACGGAGTAATAATCTTTGGTGTAGAGGTTGTTCAATGAGTCATTCAGCAACGCCGAAGTCGGTATGGTATTTTCGGAGTCCTCCAACTGATGGCTGATACCGACATCTTTCAATCTCTCCCCAGTGGAAAATTCTGAATTTTCAGCCACATATTCACTCGGCAATTTATTGACGAACTTTGTGACCTTCCATAAAACCACACCTATATTGTCATCAATCGTGGATAGACACAAGAATGTACTGCCTTGCGGAGCGGTAACAGTCACCGATGTGCCCTCATTCACCCATACCCTATCAACGTCCGCGTAATCAACGAGCGCACCCGCTGAATAATTGTGACTTGCGAGGAATCCATAGCATCCAGATTCGGTTTTCGCGCTGCCCAAACATTCTATTTTGAACACATCTCCCTCAACGCAAGGAATGACCGCATGCTCCGTGTTCGTTTTGGTGTTCCATTTTTTGCTTCCAGCGAGTGCGCAAGGGTACTTCTCCAAGTCCGCAGAGAAAAAGTCCAATGGGTCGGCGATTGTGACTGCATCCTTGACTGCCTTCGGGGTAATCGCCTTGTCGGTGTCATCCCCTATCACATTGGCAAGTGGTAAGTCACCCTCTCCAACTATCACGCTGTCGCCTTGGTCGCCCTTATCTCCCTTCAACTGTGCTTTTTCTTCTTCCGTCAACTCGGAGAACTTCATCTTCATGTTCTTCATGGAGAAAGCAAGTGTGCCATTCTCGAATTGTGCAGAAGCATCAGGGTTTCCCCCATCCTCTTGGTAGTCAACGGAGACGTTGCTAATAGCATCTTGCTTGGTGGCTACTTGCTGTCTCGCTACCTCATCCTTGATGTCATAAGTGACATCAGTTTTCCTAATATGGATTTTCTTTATGTCTGCCATCTTTATTTTGTTTTTAAGTTTTTAATCAAAGCCACCTGTGAAATTCTCGCTGGTCGCGCTTGCGTAGAACTTATTTTCTATTTTGTCAAAGAGCCCATACACGTTGGCAGGGTGTAACACGGGAACATAGTCCCTTACAAGAGTTCCTGCAACCCATATCTTACAAGCCTTCAGTTTGCATGAGCAGATGTAGGTTGTTTCCGTATATGTTTTTGCATTTGGGCTGATGGAGCGGAACAATGCCATAGTGCCGACATAAGTTGGAGTGCCGCTATATGTAGTCATTGACACCGTATCGTAAGAGGTTGTTGATGGTGTGGGCAATCCCATGTCAACACCGTTTGTTTTGTATGCGCCTTTTTCACAACCGAAATGTGGACTATAACTCGAGCCATGTCTCTGGTCTTTAGTGGAGTCAATAGTGTTCCACTTGACCGTCATCTGCATGTCTATCGCGCCAAGAGAGCCGTTGCTTATCAAACCTACATCAATGTATGGCGAGTTTTCAGTTGCGGTGTTGTTCTGGATATAGTCAACTTGTGTGTAGTCCGACAATGAAGTGTACTTGTCATATCCAAGAGTAAATACACCCGCGCCTGCATTGCCGTACATTCCACCACCTACCTTGTCATAGAGATAGCCGACACCGCCCCTGCGCACTGGCTGAAGGTCATATAGTAAAGTCCCGCTTCGCCAATATCTTACTCCGTAGATTAGCCCTTTATATACTGCGTTAGTCCCATGCGGTCCGAACAACCTCAAGTTGTCCGTTGCTGTCCTTGGCGAGTTAATTGTCAGATTGAACGAGTCAAAGTCATAGGTGGCCTTTTTGCTTGCATAGTCCATCTTTAATGTATGACGCATCAAGCCCACAGTAGTCCTGTTATTGCTCGACAATGCAGTCCATGAGCCATTATTGTATGCGATGCGACCACTGCCATTGATGTAAATATTCATCACGTTGGTGTCACCACAACTTGCAAATCTCTGCTGATAGGAGCCATCCGTCCTTCGGAAGACAAATTCAATGGCATCGGTGGCCTCATTGGGCTTGACGGGAATCTCGAAGTACTGGTAGCCAGAACTCTCCAAGAACTCCACTTCGGAGTCATATGGGCGTATTGGCCATTTCTCCACGTCTCCCTTCATCACCTTCAGCACAGGCGTGTCACCGTGGAAGATGTCGATTATATTCAAGTCAAGAGTGCTCATTCAGGGTCTGCTATTATGATGTAGAAAGTGTCGGCATCATGCGATGCCATTGCATTGTACTCCGCGAGTGTCATTATCTCATAAGAGGTACTGCTGCCACCACCTCCCTCACCCTTCTTGGCAAAGGTTTCCTCTATCTTGCTCCATAGATACGACAGCCCAGTCGCGTCCAGATACTTCGTCATAGGTCAACTAATTAGCAACAATCGCGTCAATCTCCGCAGTGGTGATGGCACTCACGCCCCCATCGGCGAGCTTCACATAAGCACTGCCTCCCCAGCGGAACTGGGTGTTGGCGGCATAGTCACCACTGTCGGCCATCAGTACATAAATCTTCCCGGCTTCCGGAGTGATGACAGTGCCAGATGCGCTGCCTGTAGCGAGCCAGTTTTGCGAGAGTGCGGTCTGTCCTGTCCTTGCATAAGCCTCTATCACGTCATCCACATAAGAGGGCAGATATGCCGAGTCAATCTTGGAGGAAGCATTGAGTGGGCACACTCCATTCGCAGCACCCACCGCAGAGGTGTTGACCTTTCCGCTAATATCTTGGTGTGAAGTGAGCGGAGTGATGGAATTACTACCCAATGTAATCACACCATTCTCAATCTTTGCATCCGTTATACCATACCCTGCGAG
>ONAG01000062.1 GCA_900315745.1 uncultured Prevotellaceae bacterium | reverse complement strand
CCTAACGGGCAGAAATCATACAAATCAATTCAAATCTGACAAATCTTTATATTTTTTCATCATAGCAATTTGTTTGATTTGTAAAGATTTGAAAGATTTCTCGCCGTAGGCGACTCAAAAAGATGATTCACTGAATTGTTACTAAAGGCAGTATAGTCCTTTAAGATCTTTAAAAACAAAAAACCACCGGCAAGAGCTGTCTCAAGCCGGTGGTCATTATCTTTATCCTTCCTTAAGGAAGCATGTACCCTTAAAAGGAAAGGTCAATCTCCATAAAGGAGGATATTCACTACGTCCATCACATCGAGGATGTTGATTTCTCCATCTTTGTTGGTGTCTGCATTTTCATAATTGAAGATAGCAGGTGTGGCACCAAGAATGTAGTTCACAATGGTCATCACATCGTTCACATTCACAACTCCATCGTTGTCGGCATCACCAACGAGAGTAGCGCCACCATCCTGAACAGTCACCTTGAAAGTGCTGTTTTGTGGACGTACATGCTGCCTGTCAGTAGTGATGAAATCGATGTTTGTTATTGAGCCATTACCACTTTTGAATGTTTCACTTGCCTTCACTGTGATGTTGATGAGGTCGCCCGATGTTCCTGATATCGTGCCCAACGCGAGGTCGGCTCCGCAGATGTTATACTCATTAGCATCAGGATTTCCCACAGTGATACCACCGGCATACCTGTCAGTAGGCTCGGCGGAGACCAGTGTAAGTCCGGAGGGCAATGTCAACGTCATGCTGAAAGCGGTCAGGTTGACATAGTCGTTGGTGAGCTTGATAGCCACCGTCTTGGTTTCCCCCTTCTGGATGGTGAAGCCATCGATAGTCACATTCTCAGCCTTGGAGAAATTGGCAAGGCACAGAAGTGCCATTGCCAAGAATATAATTTTGTTTCTCATTGTCGATGATTATTTGATAATTACTTTCTTACCATTCATGATGTACACACCCTTTGTAGGACGGTCAACACGCACGCCGCTGAGATTGTAGTAGATGCCATTCTCTTTGCCTTGTGTCATGTCGGCATCCATCTCAACGATGCCGGTAGGCTGTGCAGCCTCCACATTGTCGAAGCGATAGATGGTTCCGTCGGCAGCCACCATCTTGATGTTGCTTGCCACGATATCATCATTGTCGGGGTTGCCCGCCTTGATGTTCACGATGGAACCTTCGAATCCACTGAAGAGAGCATTGGACATTGAGATAGCAACGAAACGGTAGGTGTTCTCGCCAACCTTGTTGTAAAGCATCTGGTGTGTCTTGGAAGCGCGCTTGGTCAGTTGGGCGAGCTCCACATCCGACATTTCAGGCAGGGTGAGGTCGAACTGGAATGCAGTGAACCTAACATTGCTGTTTACACCAAATGAGATGACATTGTTGATGTCCTTTGTCAGAGTCACCATCTCCTCCACATCTTGATGATGTGCAGGTGCCTGGAGGTTTGGAGCAGCCACACCGTCAGCTATCTTGCGGATGAGCAGAACAGCGTCGGCAGTTGTGATTTCCTCGTCCTCGTCGAAGTCGGCAAGATATTGGTCGAAGCTTTCAGCAGGAGTGTTGATGACATATTTCAAGATATCCACTGCATCGAGCATGTCGGCGTATCCGTCTGCATTTACGTCACAGTTGGGATATTCCAATATCCTTTCGAAGTTCTTCCAGATGTTGGCGTTCTCATAATCATACTTAGTTCCAACGGGCACATAGAGGCGTGCATTGCCAATGTTGGTGTTGCGGAACACGTCTGCCACGACTTCAAGTGGTGTTTCCCAAGCCACCTTGACAGCGGTGAGGCTTGTACAATTGTCAAATGCAAGTCTTCCGATGGTCTGAACTGCTTCCGACACATTCACATAGGTAAGGGAAATACAGTTCTGGAATGCACCAACAGGGATGGATGTCACAGTGCTTGGCATGTGTACGTCGGTCACGTTGCTTGCTCCGGCGAATGCATACTGACGGATTTCCGTCACACTCTCTGGCATCTTGTAAGAGCCACCCTTGCCACCAGGATATGCCACAAGTGTAGTCTTGTTGATGTTGAACAGCACGCCGTCAACAGCAACGAAGCGTGTGTTGCCTGCTTCCACAGTGAACTCTTCCAAAGAACTACAGTTGGTGAATGGTGCATTGCCAATTGTGGTGACAGATGCTGGCAGGTTGAACTGCTTGAGGCTTGCGCAACCATCGAATGCGGCGTATGCTATCTCGCGAATGGTGGCAGGAAGGGTTATTTCCTCAAGGTCGGCACAATTCTTGAACGAATTGGAAGGAATTGTTGTCAGTCCTGTGAAATATTTCAGTTCGTTGAACTTGGTGATGCCGGCGTCAGCATTGAGAGCGAAGACGGTGCCGAGTGATGTTACAGCCTTTGCCTCTGCCACTGTCAACTCGCCATCATAGTTGGTGTCCCAGTTGTCAACACAGAGTTCCTTCACATTCTCATCCTCAAAGTCGATTGTAGCAACATCGTCAAGATAGATCGACATTCTGCCAAAGTCTTTCCATACATTTGCGGCACCGTAGGCAGCATCTGTGGTCTTTGGCACTGAAAGCACTGCATTAGCCACGTCAACACCTTCGAAGATGTTTGAAGGCACTGCGAGTGGTGTGTGCCATTCCACAACTACGGAGTCGATGGCGTTGCAGCCACGGAAAGCGTTCTCACCAATTGAGGTGATTGCACTTGGAATAACAACTGCTGTGAGGTGCTTGTTGAGCAGGAATGCATCCTCTCCTATCGCTGTCACCTTGGCAGGTATGGTATATGTGCCATTCACCACCTTGGCAGCAGGGAATTGGAGCAATACATCGCCAGCCTTGTTGTAGAGCACTCCACCAGTAGCTGAATAGTTGGGGTTGTCTGTCTGCACGCCAATGGAAGTGAGTTTAGGACATCCCTTGAATGCTCCCACGCCAAGAGTCTGGAGGTTGGCAGAGATGGTTATAGCGCTAAATCCACTGTTGTATGCGAATGCACTATCGGCAATCTCCACGAGGTTGGGCAATGTGTTCCACTTGCTGATGGCTGTATTCTGGAAAGCAGAAACGCCGATGCGAGTGATGCCTTCGGGCATTGTGATTGCCTGAAGTCCGGTGTTCTTGAACGCACTGTCAGAAATCTCTGTGAGAGCGGTGAACCACTTGAGTTCGTTGAATGTGCTCAACTTGCTTCCAGTGAACACTGTTCCGAGGGAAGTGACAGCTGCTGCTTCGTCATAGCTTATCTGGCTGTCGCCATCGGTATCCCATGCCTGCACTGCAAGTTGTCTCACTTTCGTGTCGGCGAATGAAATGATTGTAGCGAAATAGTCATCCTTGTTACCTTCATATACTACGGAGAAGAAGTCCCATCCTGTAGCTTCGGTATAGAGGCTTCTTGTGCCTTCTGGTACAAAGAGGATGCCTCTCAACTGGTCTTCTGCCAAAGTCTCGAAATTGGAGAACGTATTTGCAGGAATGCTTAAAGGATCAGTCCATTCCACCTCGCATCTCACGCCAGCAGGCATGCCTTCGAAAGCTTTTTCTCCGATGCTCTGCACATTTGCGGGGATGACGATGTCTTGCAGGTTCTGGCAGTTGCTGAAAGCACCATTGCCAATGCTGTTCACCTTGTTGCCTATAGTGATGGAGAAGATGGAGTTACACTGCTCGAAAGCATAATCACCGATAGTCTCTACATTGGCAAAGTTCACGGTCTTCAACTTGACGGCGCCACTGAAAGCGTATGGAGCGATGTGCTTGAACACGTCTTTCTCAACGTAGAAGTTTGACATATCCTTTCCTGCTGGGAAAGCAACCACGGTGGTGGAGTCTTTTGTGAAGAGGATGTAACTTACAGCGCAATAATTCTGGTTCTTGTTACTTACAGAAATGGCTTTCAAAGAGGTGCAATTTGCAAAAGCGCCGTCACCTATTTCGGTCACAGACTCAGAGATCCACATCTCCTTGATGGCATTACATCCATAGAATGCCTTCTCCTTGATGGTCTTCACGTTTGAAGACAATGTCATATCTACATTCGAGCAACCCTCGAAAGCGCTCTTGCCGATGGTGGCCACCCTATATGGCAATTTTATTGACAAGAGTGAAGAACATCCATAGAAAGCGCTGTCAGGAATAGCGGTGATGCCTGTGAACTCATTGAATTCCTGGAACGACACGATGTCAGTATTTCCTTTGAAAACATCTCCTATGTTCTTGACTGCGACAGCCTCTTCTGGGGTGAGCTTGCCATCACCATTGGTGTCGAAGTTTTGCAGACAGATAGCCTCCACATTTGCATCGGCGAATGTCAAGAAGAGCTTGTATGTGTTGATTGTTCCAAAGTCTTTCCATACATTTGCCTGACGGTAGAGGTTGTCCACACCTGTCGGCACGCTCAGGATGGCATTTGCCACATCCACACCCTCGAAGGTGTTGTCTGGCACCTCAAGTGGTGTTGCCCAAGCCACCTTCACGGTTGTGAGTGATGTACAATTAGCAAATGCAGCCTCTCCAATTTCCTGGATGGAAGCGGCAATGTTGACAGTCTTGAGTGCTGCTGCGCCCATGAAAGCCTCTGGTGCGATGGTAATCACTCCTTCTGGTATTGCAATGGATGTAAGTGCATTCTTTGCAGGGAATTGCAAAAGCAGTGTACGGTCCTTGCTGAACAGCACGCCATTGGAACTTGTATAGTTGGCATTGTCCTCAGCCACATTGATGGTCTTAAGCGACGAACATGCCTTGAACACTCCATTTCCTATGCTCTCCACTGATGCGGGGATGCTGATGGTGGTGATGTTTTCGCAATATGCAAATGCATTGTCGCCAATGGTCTTGATGCCCTCGGGCATTGTGATGCTTGTGATGGTACTGCCGCTGAAAGCCTCTGCCTCAATGGCTGTCAGACCAGTGAAGTACTTGAATTCGTCGAACGAACCAAGGTCGGCTCCCATGAATATTGTTCCCACGGAAGTGATGGCTGCTGCCTCATCGATGGTAAGATACCCATCGTTGTCAGCATCGAAAGCCTCCACACATACGGCACCAGTCTTTGGACTTGCGAAGTTGATGATTCTTTCGGCATAGTCGGCGATTGTTCCTTCTTCGATGAAGTTGAACCATCTCCAACCTGGAGCATTGCGATATGCATCTTTTGTTCCTTGTGGCACAAAAAGACGACCTTTCAAGCCACCTTCCTCAACAGGTTCGAAGTTGCTGAAAGTGCCATCACTTATTTCCAATGGTGTTTCCCACTCCACCTGCACTCTTACAGCCTTTGCCACGGCATCGAATGCCTTGCCACCAATGTTGGTGACGGTGTTGGGCATGATGATGGTATAAAGTTTGGTGCATCCTTGGAATGCATAGTCTCCAATTTTCTGTATATTGCCGAAATTGATTGAGGTGATGTTGTTGGCACCAGCAAAAGCGTATGTAGCAATCTCAGTTGCTGTAGAAGGCAGGTTAGGTGATGTGCTGGTAGAGCCAGAAGCGTAAGCCAAGACCACGGTCTTGTTCTTGTTTGTCAAATACAAGCGGTCGGATGTATGCGCGAAGTTGGGGTTGCTGCTAAGCACATAGAATCTCAGAAGTCCGGAGCAGTTGGCAAAAGCTCCCACGCCAATGGTTGACAAATTCTTTCCGAAGACGAAAGATTTTATGCTGGAGCATCCATCGAAAGCATGGGCACCAATGGTGGTCAATGTGGTTATTGGCTCAAAGTCGATATTCACCAACTTGGCACACCCCTCAAAAGCCTTGTTGCCCACGGTGGTGATAGAGTTCTGCATATTGACTGTCTCCAGTGAGACACAGCCGCTGAAAGCACTTGCACCGATAGTTTTGACATTCTTGCCAAAGGTGATTTCCTTCAGGTTGGTACATCCCTTGAAAGTGGAACCGGCGATTGCCTTTATTCCATTGAAAGACCTCAACTCTGTGAAGCTTGTCATCTGTGTGTCACCCACGAAAGCGGCTCCGAGGTCACCCACAGCCATTGCCTCACGATATGAGAGTTCTCCATCACCATTGGTATCCCAGTTGGAGACACATATTTCTTTCACATGTTCATCCTTGAACATCATGTTGATGTCTGTATCGGCATATTCTACGACATTTCCGAAATCTTGCCACACTTCTGCAGCCTGATACGTAGCCTTGTAGCCACTAAGCACATACAGGGTTGCAGCTGCCAAATTTACGTCTTCAAATACATTTGGGTCGATTTCTATTGGAGTAGTCCACTGAACTTTCACTTCCGTCAGGTTGGTGCATCCTTGGAAAGCATACTCTCCTATAGAAGTCACAGAATTAGGTATTGTGATAGACTTTAGCGATAGGCAGTCGGAGAACGCCTCATCACTAATAGCAGTTACCTTGTAATAAAGGCCATTGTATAGCACACGCCATGCCAATACAAGGTTTGTTGGACCGTCAGCATCTTCCTCACCTGAACCCACATTGGGGTTTGATGGATTGGAGATGTCGCTAAAATAATGTTCATCCCAGCCAATGACAGTGACCGTCTGTTCTGCGGCGTTCGACACTTCATACCTGATGCCATCAACTATGAATGTGACAGCAGAGGCGATAGTCACCATGCAGACTGACATGAAAGTTAGCAGTAATCTTAAATGTCTCATGTTATTTTTGGTTATTGAAAAATTAACTACATTTCCTTTGACCTGCTTTCCTTATTCAAGCATAATAAAGAGAAAAGAAAAAAACGAATTATGCTTTATAATATAAATAAGGTGTACAGAAATTATTCCATACACTCTCCTCGGACAAAGATATACGACTTTACCCCGAGGAGAGTGTTGGAATATGGCATATTGGTTTATTTCACCACAACTTTCTTGCCATTTGTTACATAGATGCCCTTGCGTTGTGTGTCATTCACCTTCACACCTGAAATGGTGAACACATCATTGTTGGCAACGTTTGTCTTGACCTGCTGTATGCCGGTGGTCTCTTCAAAGAGCATCGACTCTGCGGCGGCAGAACTTTCCATGTATGCCTTGTAGCGTGGTATGACGACGCCCTCGGCACAGCGATAGAATCCCACACCCTCTGTCTTGGAAGCCAAAGCAAAGGTGTTGGTTCCTTCTACGGTGAGTGCTGCGTTACCAGTGCCATGAAGCTCGTTGCCCTCAATCGATGGGTCTGCATCAAATTCACCGTACTTTGCTGATAGCATGTAAGAACCAGCTTCGCCAGTAAGCACAACCGGTGTTCCGGCAGGAACGATGTCAATAGGTGTGAGATATGCATAGCCATTGTGGCCGTTCTTTGCAATGTTTGCCTTCAGAGGACCTTCTGAGAAGTCGATGCTGCCATCATTGTAGCAGAAAGTGGAGTATCCAACCTGACTCATGCGGTAGTCAAGAATGAAGAAATTGGGGAAATAGTGTCCCTCGTTGACCACGATGGGCTTGTCATCTTCATCTACTTCACCTGTGAATACCGATTTGGAGAAGATGGCTTTTGTCACTGACAATGGTGCGAAGCTTGGAACAGCAGTGCCAGTTGCCTTTAGTTTGAAATAGAAAAGCTCTTGACCTGCATACTTGCCACTCTTGGCAGGGAACTCATACTTGTCTGGGTTGGCGGTGAAAAGCACCAGTTTCAAGGTGTTGGAGGACTTGGTATAATTGTCCTTCAAAGTCCAACGTGCAGAACGCGACAATTCATTCAGGGGACGGGTATTGAAATACTCCTCCTCGTCCTCATCATAAATCTGCTCAAGCTCGAAACCATCTGGCAAGGTGACCAAAAGCTCAAATGCATGATAAGTAGAGTCGCTTTGGTTGTCGAGAGTACATACTACGTATGCCTCACCGCCAGGATTTATTTCGGTGAGTTTTATCTCTCCATCAAACTCCTCATCCTCATACGAAGAATAAACAGTCAGCGTGACATTGTCTTGATCAAATGCATATGAGCAAACTGCTGTCAGAAGCATTAAAAGTCCAAGATAAAATTTTTTCATGATGGTTTTGTTTTTATGTTTATATTTTGTTCTTATTGTTCTGCTTGTCCATTGACAATCTCGTTGGCAGTCAGTTGCACATCTGCCACATTGATGATGCCATCTCTATTTACATCGAAATTGCTGGAATAGATTTGGTCTATGTCCAAGAGATAATTGACTATTGAAAGACAGTCGTTGACGGCTATCGCTCCATCGCGATCCACATCATATTTGACGTATGGGACTGACGTCACATACAATTCACCAGAAATCCAAAGCACATCATCTGCATTTGTGTTTACAGTGAACATGTCTTGCAAACTGATTGTTCCTCCTGTAAAGTCTTCGCTTGCTGTAATCGAGACTTGCACCAATGGCGCGTCTGCAGTTGTGAATGGAATCAAGTTGTAGGATGTGGAAACCAACCTGAATACGTTGTTTGTCTCATCCATACAGCCTACAAACAATTTTTGATCATTGTCGAGGATTCTACTTGGCAATTTGCAGCTATCTACATTTACTTTCAATCCTTTGGGGAGCTTCAGGTCAATCTGGAAAGAAACAAGATTTGTTCGCGTAGTATTCATGTAAATGAAAAAATCGCGTGTTTCTCCTGGACAAATACTAATGTCGTAAACGTTGATAGACTTCGCTGCCACTTGGCTGAAAAAGCCAATCAGGGCAAACAGGGTAAGGATTTTCTGATACTTCATTGATTCTTTTTAACTATAATGATAAGGCAACCTTCATACAACTTTTTGTCAACAAATTATAGCTCTTTGTCACCATACCGCCGTCATGTCGGCTACGTTGGTACTATAATGCCATAATCAAGGTGCAAAAGTATGAAAATAATTTCAAAATCACCTATTTTTAATATAAAACTTTTCCCGAGAATAATTATTTTTGTGAGAATGTATTTTAGCCTAACGCTTTTTTTGCATTTTTTTGCAAAACAAAAAACCACCCAAACTTAAATTCGGACGGTATTTTGTTAGATTCATATTGTCGGATTATTCCTAAAACACAATTTCTCTACTCTGATATGACAAGAACGATGGTCAATTATTTGAACCCGGGATTAACAAGGGTACCTCCCTCAATGTTCAATCCACCACCAACGTCTGTGCCTGGGTCATCGCCCGGATCGGTGCCCGTACCTGGGTTATCGCCCGGATCAGTGCCTGTACCTGGGTTGTTGCCCGGATCAGTGCCCGTACCTGGGTCATTGCCCGGATCAGTGCCTTGACCTGATGCTGGCTCAACAGTGACGAGGTTTGTAGATAATGACTCTGCATCTTTCATGTCAATCACCCCATCAGCATTGACATCAGCCTTAGACTTGTCAAATTTGCTTCTCGGCGACCCTTTCACATATTTCACGATATCTACAACATCTATAGCATTCACAACGCCATCGTTGTTGACATCATTTTTCAAGTTTGTCGCAACCTTTTTTGGTCGTCCTGATGAGTCCACTTGGTTGGCTTGTGTGCTTTCTTCATCTTGAACAGACAATTCGCTCTGTGCACGTCCAGATATGGATGTGGCAAGGGCAATGACACAAAAAAGAATAATTCTTAGCATATTAGTCTTGGGATGTACACTTCTTTGAAACAAAACGATATTTCGCATGCAAAGTTAGCAATAATTATTGAAACCAAGAAAAGAAATGGGAAAAAATTGTTGATTGTACACTAAAAAAGTACTCTCAAGATGCAAATCAGTCCTTATTGTCGCCAAAAGGGAACAGTCCATAGAGTTGCGAATCGATGCTGTCTGTTATCCTCTTGAAGTCACTTGGATTGCTTTCAAACTTGCACGTGTCTCCATCCACGATGATGAGATGGCCCTTGTAGTTGGATATCCACTCCTCATACCTGTCGTTGAGACCCTTGAGATAGTCGATTCTTATTGACTTTTCAAAATCCCTTCCCCTCTTGGATATTTGTGCAACCAGATTGGGAATTGAAGAGCGTATGTAGAGCATGAGGTCGGGCAGGCCCACTAATGAAATCATCAAGTCGAAGAGGTCGCTGTAGTTGGCGAAGTCCCTGTCGCTCATCATCCCCATGTCGTGCAGATTGGGTGCGAAAATCCTTGCATCCTCGAAGATTGTCCTGTCTTGGATGATGTATCCGTCGTATTTTGAGATTTCCACGACTTCCTTGAACCTCTTGTTAAGGAAATATATCTGGAGGTTGAACGACCACCTCTCCATGTCGGCATAGAAATCGTCGAGATATGGGTTGTTGTCCACGGGTTCGAATCTTGGCTCCCATCCATACCGTTTGGCAAGCATCTTAGTGAGCGTTGTCTTTCCACTCCCAATGTTTCCAGCTACTGCTATATGCATGATTTTCTGTGTTTTAAGGTTATTTAAACAGTCCAAACAACTGTGCGTCGATACGATCGACTATCTTGGCGAAGTCGGATTTTCGATGTAGGAAATCGATGTCATCCACATCCACCGTAAGCACCTTGCCGGGATAGTTCTTGTAGATGAAATCGTCGTATAATTGATTCAGGTTCTTCAGGTATTCGAGCTGCATCTGCTGCTCATATTCACGCCCTCTGTTCTGTATGTTTTGCACGAGATGTGGTATTGACGCCCGCAGGTAGATCATCAGGTCGGGCACCTTCACCACGGTCATCATCGATTCAAACAGTTCCATGTAGCACTGGTAGTCTCTGTCATCGAGGTTGCCCATGGCATAGTTGTTGGCGGTGAACACATGCACGCCTTCGAAAATGCTCCTGTCCTGAATCACCGTCTGCTGCGAATGTGCTATGTCGATAAGGTCCTTGAAGCGCTCTTTCAAGAAGAACACTTCCATGGCGAACGACCACCTGGGGATGTTGTGGTAATAGTCGTCGATATATGGGTTGTAATCAACGTTTTCAAACTTTGGCAGCCAACCATAATGGCGTGCCAGCAATTTGGTGAGCGTAGTCTTCCCACTACCTATGTTTCCTGCTATTACAATATGCACAATGCCGAACTTTATTTGGGAGCAAAGTTAGCAATTATTTTTAAAACGAAAAAATTTTGCATGACTAAAGTTTCACATGCGGACAATCTTGCATGTGAAGGGATTCAATTATAGCAAAAGATGATTATACAACGAAAGGCGGAAACTCTGACAAATTCAGGGTCTCCGCCTTTTTTATCTCTGGTAAATCCTTATATATAAGGCTTTTAAAACTATTTGGGAATCAAAACACCATCCTCGCGAATCAGGATAAACTGTAGTGAGGAGTATATTCACTTTCTTGAAGAGTTGTTGAGCAATGGATGTTATCACCATAATCGCCTCTCCAAACTCGCACTGGTGTTGTTACATAAACATAATCCCAGTCAAACAATCCAGGACCAACATATTGCAATTCATTACGCCCTATAAACCCCTTTGGGAAAATATTATCTATAGATTGGCCTTTGGGCACTGTAACTGAATGAGAACTTCGACATGCATAGAAATTTCCAATATAGCTATCATCTCTACTATCAAAAATACCATCACCATTATCTATATAAACGTTATAAGAACTTCCACCTCCGGCATCACACTTAAAATTATAAGTCACCATCGTTGTGCCATCACCACAAGGTGCGCAATACTCTTGTGGAACAAATTTCTCCATAAACATCAAAGGTTTCCCGTAAACTTTCTTTCCCATAATTAGTTTAGTTTAATCTTACAATCTTTTTAAAATCCTTGAGCAAAATATAAAGAGTGTTTAGTTTTTAGGATGCAAAAGTAATCATTTCGTTCACATGTAGCAAAAATGATTAACACTTTTTAAGAAAAAAAACAACAGACAACATTAAAGTAACTGTTCAGCGAACCATCTTTTTGAGTCGCCTACGGCGAGAAATCTTTCAAATCTTTACAAATCAAACAAATCAAACAAATTACTATGGTGAAAAAACATAAAGATTTGTCAGATTTGAATTGATTTGTATGATTTCTGCCCGTTAGGGCACTCCTTGAAGTTATTCGCTGAATAATACGAGAGGCTGTAACAGTTCAGCGAACCATCTTTTTGAGTCGCCTACGGCGAGAACCAACGGTCACTGTTCGCAAAGCGAGGGAAAGTAAATCTTTCAAATCTTTACAAATCAAACAAATTACTATGGTGAAAAAACATAAAGATTTGTCAGATTTGAATTGATTTGTAAGATTTCTGCCCTTAGGGCACTCCTTTTAAAGAAAAAAACAACAGACATCATTAAAGGTATTGATGCCGTGACCACCCTGCATTTAGGTAAAAAACGAGTGGAACTGATTAAAAAGCATAGGGTAAAATGCGATACTTTTCTAATCAAAGCGATTTTTATTATTGTTGTCATTCGCTTTCTTGCATGTTTTTTGTAATTTCGCAGCCAGAAACCAAGTTTCATGGAAACAACATACAATCCTGGCGAGAGGCGGCGCGGCCTCATACAGTTGCATTTGAGCGTGTTCTTGGCGGGCTTCACCGGCCTTTTCGGCAAGCTCATCACGCTCAACGAGGTTGACATCGTGTGGTATCGCATGTTGTTCACCACGATGATACTGATAGTTTTCACCGGTTGTCCTCGTGTGGGATGGCGCAAGGTCATACAGACTGCCGGATGCGGCACTCTCCTTGGCTTGCACTGGATATTGTTCTATGCCAGCATCAAGGCATCCAACGTGTCCATCGGCGTGGTGTGCTTCGCCACAGTGGGGTTTTTCACAGCACTGCTTGAGCCACTGATACATAGGCACAAGGTGTCATGGAGGGAGGTGGGACTGTCGCTCATCACCATTGCCGGCATAGCGTGCATATTCTCCTTTGACGCCAGATACCGAACAGGCATATTCATAGGACTGCTGTCGTCGGTGGCATGCACATTATACATAATATTCAACAAGGACATAAGCCGCGACATGCGCACCCGCGACGTGCTTTTCTGGCAGATGTCGGGAGGATGGCTTGGCGTGACGCTCATCATACCTCTCTACCTCATGGCATACCCAAGCTCACAGCCTGTGGTGGTGATACCGGAAGGAACAAACCTGTGGTTGATGCTTTGCCACGCCCTGTTCTGCACCGTGGGACTGTACATGTTGCAGATAATGGCACTGAAACGCCTGTCGGCATTCACCGTCAACCTCACCTACAACTTAGAGCCGGTATATTCCATCTTGTGGGCTTTCCTCCTTTTTGGCGAGGCACGTGAACTGAACCTCTCGTTTTATATAGGAATAGCACTGGTGGTGCTCAGCGTGGTGCTCACCAACAGTTTGAAGCCCAAGAGCCCGGCGCCCGACATGAGCAAGCAATAAGAAGAGAGAAAAAATAAAAGAAAAGAAAAATGGAAAGACGCACGATACCCGTTGTTGGCATGGCATGTTCGGCATGTGCCGCCAATGTGGAGCGATGCCTAAGCAGTTTGGCAGGCGTGTCGTCGGCATCGGTGTCGCTTGCCACCCGCACCGCATTAGTGGAATACGACGAGAAGGTGGTCACTCCTGAAGCCATGAAGGATGCCCTAAATGCCATTGGCTTCGACCTCGTGGTGGAGGCAGACCGCAGCGTGGCGGAGATAGAGCGGCGCGAATACACCCTTCTGCGGCGCAAGGTGCTGCTGTCGTGGCTGTTTGCCATCATTACCATGGCAATATCCATGAGATGGATTGACATTGGCTCTCGCGACGCAGCCAACCAGGTGGCTCTCATCATCGCTGCCGCCAACATGATATACTGTGGCAAGGAATTCTACATAAACGCATGGAAGCAACTCCTCCACCGCAACACTAACATGGACACCCTCGTGGCTCTGAGCACTGGCATATCCTTCGCCTTCAGCGTGTTCAACACCTTTTGGGGCGAGCGCACATGGGGAGCGATAGGCATGGAATGGCATACCTACTACGATGCCGCGGTGATGATAATCACCTTCGTGCTGACAGGCAGGCTCATAGAGCAACATGCCCGCAAGAGCACCGCGAGCGCCATACGCCAACTCATGGGCATGGCTCCCAAGACGGCTCGCCTGTATAGGGGGATGAAGACCGGCGCCGACGGACAAAGAGTGGCGCAGGTGGAAGAAGTGCCCATCGCCACAATAGAGAAAGGCGACGTGCTCGAAGTGAGAGCCGGCGACCGCATCCCTGTCGATGGACAGGTGACGTGGGCCACCAGCTTCATGACCAGCGACGGTGCCTACATCGACGAGTCGATGATAAACGGCGAGCCTGCCCCTGCCCTAAAGCAGTGTGGCAGCGAGGCATTGGCGGGCACCATAGTGAGCCAGGGAATGCTAAGGGTGAAAGCCACCAAGACTGGCGACGCCACTGCCTTGGCACAAATCATACGCATGGTGGAGGCGGCACAGGGCAGCAAGGCTCCCGTGCAACGGACGGTTGACCGCATCGCTCTTGTCTTCGTGCCCGTGGTGGTCGCCATCTCGCTCATCACTTTCGTGGCTTGGTATGCCATTGGCGGGAACACCGCCTTGCCTAATGCCATTCTCTCGGCTGTCTCCGTGCTCGTGGTGGCATGTCCATGCGCATTGGGGCTCGCCACGCCCACGGCATTGATGGTGGGCATGGGAAAGGCGGCAAGGCGCAACATACTTGTCAAGGATGCCAAAGCCTTGGAGAGCATAAGGAAGGTGGATGCACTGGTGATGGACAAGACGGGGACGCTGACAATACCAAACCCAAGCATCGACTTCACAAAGGCTGACAGTCTGGCGCCCGAGGAGCGTGAGACACTGAAGCCAAACGCAAAGGATGCCATGCAAGAGCTCAAACGATTAGGCGTTGAGGTCTATCTGATGAGCGGCGACAAGGAGGATGCCGTGAGCTTCTGGGCAGAGAAAGCCGGAATAACACACCACCAAAGCAGGGTGCAGCCTCAAGACAAGGAGGCGCTGGTGAGGCAGCTGCAAGACGAAGGACATTGCGTGGCGATGGCGGGCGACGGCATCAACGACTCTCAGGCTTTGGCATTGGCTGACGTGAGCATCGCCATGGCAAAAGGCACCGACGTGGCTATCGACGTGGCACAGATGACACTCATGAGCGACGACATGACGCGCATTCCCGAAGCCTTGAGACTCAGCCAGCAGACCATCGGCATGGTGCACCAGAACTTGTTCTGGGCTTTCATATACAACATATTGTCGATACCTCTCGCAGCAGGTGCGGCACACCTCGTAGGAATAGACTTTCAAATCACTCCCTCATGGGCTTCTGCCATGATGGCTTGTTCGAGCCTCAGCGTGGTTTTCAACAGCCTAAGGCTCAAATGGAAAAAATAGAAACATCACCACAACTACACCACCAAATCATTCAAGACATGATGGAAAACAAGGAACAAATACTCATCAGCATCACGGGCAAGGACCGACCGGGACTGACTGCTTCTGCCATGGGAATACTGGCACGATACCAGGCTCAGGTGCTCGACATCGGACAGGCGGACATACACAACACCTTGTCGTTGGGAATTTTGGTTCGCATCGGCGAGAGCCACTCTGGACAGATGCTCAAGGAACTTCTCTTCAAAGCCACCGAACTGGGTGTGAACATTGGATTCTCACCCATCTCCGACGACGAGTACGAGGAATGGGTGGGCAGGCAAGGAAAAAACCGCCACATCCTGACTCTTATCGGCAGGACGCTATCCGCAGCACAGATAGAGGCGGCAGCAAAGATAATTGCAGCACAAGGGGTGAACATAGACTCCATCCGACGACTCACAGGACGGCAAAGCATACGACAACCCCAGGTGAAAAGCAGGGCGTGCATAGAATTCTCGCTCAGGGGAGCGCCCAACAGAAGGGAGATGCAGGCTCAACTGATGAGGCTGTCAACAGAAATGGGCTTCGACTTCTCCCTACAACTCGACGACATGTTCCGACGCATGAGACGACTGATTTGCTTCGACATGGACTCCACCCTCATACAGACGGAGTGCATCGACGAACTTGCAATGAGGGCTGGCGTGGGCGACAAGGTGAAGGCAATCACCGAAAGGGCTATGCGAGGGGAGATTGACTTCAAGGAGAGCTTCACCGAGAGGGTGGGGCTGCTCAAAGGTCTCGATGTGAGCGTGATGCGCGACATAGCGGAGAACCTGCCCATCACTGAAGGCGTGGACCGACTCATGGCTGTGCTGAAACGCTATGGATACAAGATTGCCATACTAAGCGGTGGATTCACCTATTTCGGGGAATACCTGCAACGTCGCTACGGCATCGACTACATGTATGCCAACGAACTTGAGATTGACGAGGACGGACGGCTCACCGGCAGGTATGTAGGCGAGGTGGTGGATGGACACCGCAAGGCGGAACTGCTGAAACTCATTGCACAGGTGGAGAAGGTGAACCTGGCGCAGACCATTGCTGTGGGTGATGGTGCCAACGACCTGCCCATGCTGTCGGAAGCCGGACTGGGCATCGCCTTCCACGCAAAACCGCGTGTGGTGGCTAACGCAAAGCAGTCGATAAACACCATCGGACTGGACGGAGTGCTCTACTTCCTCGGATTCAAGGACTCTTACCTCGGAGAAGAGGGGAAAGCTTGAAATATTCTTTGAAATCATAAACAAAAATCATTCACACCATGCCCACCTACATCAGAAAATCCATAAAGATACTGCCCTGGGTGACACTCAACATCAACAAGACCGGCATGAGCTTGTCGATAGGCCCGAGGGGCGCAAAACTCAACATCAGCAAGAAAGGTGCCTACATCAACTCAAACATCCGCGGCACAGGCATATACAACAAGACCAAGGTGAGTACTTGCCTGCTGTGGGGACTGGGTGTCTGCGTGGCAGTGGGTGCCATCGGCTACGTGCTTGGAATTGCCTTGCAGAACTTCAACCTGTTCGTCATAATGTGCGGTGTTGCCATTGTTGCCGGAATAGCCGCCTTCTTTATTTCGAAGAAAATAACAAAGCCTGCAGTAGAGGAAATGGAAGAGGATGAACTGCCCGAGGAAAGCTCTTCCACAAGAAAGAAGGCTACGAAGAAAACCGCCTCCACCAAAGGCAACTCGGCGGCAAGGCAAAGAACGTCAACAAGAACGGACAAGGCTCCCGCCAAGGCTTACATCGGAGAGGTGGAACGCCTGCTGGAAGAAATGGCAAATGCCGAGACCGTGGAGGAACTCGACAAATGCCACAACGAGATTCTCGACATCATGTACACCAACATCAAGCCTCTTGGCGTGAAGGTGATGGACATGGACTTCAAAGATGCCATGTCGGCAATAGAAAAGGAGTATTCAGCAGGACTGCAGCAACTTCGCTCGTGACAGTCCCTCAGAGGTCCTTGCATGGGAGGCGACTGCCACGGCATCGCCTGCCTTTAGTCAGGCTGACACCATGCGCTGCAGTCTCTTCATCATTTCCGCCTTGCATCTCCTCCTCTCTTCACAGATGATGACATGGGCACGGATGGCAGTCAGATAGAACTTGGGTGCCTCGTGGTTGACCACGTAATAGACACAGCGGGAAAGCTGCCATTCAGGATGGCTCTCCGCCAACGCCTCACAGCGGCGGCTGATTTCCTCGAACATCTCTCGTTTCAAGGGATGACATCCGGAAGGCAAAGGATGGCGGCGCATGCACGACACCACGCGCAACGCCCTCTCCTCGCTCACCCAGAAGCGGCGAGCCGGACTGTCAACGGCGCGTTGCAGCACATCATCCAAGGACTCGCCTTCCACACGTCCCAATTCACGCTTGAAAGCTTCAAGCAAATCACGGTTTCTGTCGTCACGGTATTCGAACAGCGAACGACGGGTTGTTCTTCTTGCTTTTTTCATGGTAATTGTTTTTTGTTATCCTGATTCCCAAATCCTGTTTGACGATTTGGGGTTGTCGTTTTTCCACGACAAAATTAACCAAGGATGACAAAAGAACAATCACCAAAAAGGCTTTTTTTGAAAAAAACAATTTCCACAGCCATGACAGGCATCGCCATCCTCCTGATATTCAAGAGGATGGCGATGCCAATTTTTCGTTCTAAAGGAACAGGGCAAATGTCTTCAACTTAGACAAAAAAAGACGAAGTTTACGTAGTTTACGAACATTACGTAGTTTACGAACATTACGTAGTTTACGAACATGCGTTCCCTCGCAGCCCTGCATGATGACCTATGGTCTAAAACTTGGGATACAGTCTCTTGATGAACGAGACCATGTCGGTGATGCCATAAGCATTGGAGGACTTGCCCATCGAGACACTGTTGGTATTCGTCTTCATGAAGGTAAACTGCTGTCCGTCGAAAGTAAAGGTGGCTACCTGGCGATTTACATGGTCTGGATTGAGCATCTGGATGCTTTTACCCACTCTTGGCAAGGCATAAATGACTGGAGCCTCTAAATTGTCGTTAGGATTGATATAAAGCGGTGAGAGCAACCTTGTCCTTGGGTCGTAGTTGTAGAAATTCAACACCGTACTATTGTCGGGAAGCAGGTGGTTGACCGCCACGACACACTTGCCGCCACCCATCTTCCAGTAACATGCTTCCACAGCCTTGTAGTCGTTGGCATTGTGTGTGGCTGGTGAGTTGCCTACTATGATATAGCCGTTTGCCCTATCTACCTCCACAACATCCACATCGGTGGCACTGCCAGGCGACTTGATGGCGTTGATGCCGTTGCGTATTAGTGGGGAATTGCTCTTGTGGGCGACAGCCTCGAAGAAATCCACTATGCCTGGTTGGTCGGCAGGCACCAACGGACGCTTTTCGTCCCAGTCGGTGTCAAGGTAATTCACATCTTCTGGGGTGTCCACATTGTTCTCGCCATAATCATCTCCGTCGTCGGCAGTCACAGTCTTGACATCAAGCCAGCGGCTGCCTGTGTCGTTGATCATCGATACGTCGCCCAACATATCCTCGTCATGTTCTATTGAACACTCTACAAAAGCTACCCTCTCGCCACCGATGTTGAAGAGCGGTCCCCTATTCTCATGGAAAGAGCAATTGCTGAACTTCACTCCCTTGCTGCCTCCGATGTTCACGAGCGAGAATTCCTTGTTTTTGTAGAAATCACAGGCATCGAAAGTGACATTGTTGCAACTTTCGAGTGTCATGATTTGATAGCTGCAATCTCGTATGATGGAGTTGTTGCATCTCATGTTGGTGACTTCTTTGGCACCTATGCCCTCAGTGCCGCACCCATACATGTCGCACTGTTCGATGGTCACATTCTCTGTTCCATAAAAATACAACACGCCTCCCTCGCAATAGCCTTCCTCGGTATGGCCCAGGGTGAGGTTGCGCAGGGTGATGTCTTTTCCTCCAAGGAAGAAGAGGATATATGCATAACGGGGCGACACGATGATGCTGGCTCCCTTTCCCTCACCCTCTATGGTGAGGTTTTTAAAGCCTCCCACAACGAGCTGCCGTCCGTCGAAATTGTCATAATAGCCTATGGCTGTCTTCTTTTCATAAGGTGCCGGCGTTGCATCGTATGTGTTTATCTCGTTTATATCCATCAATTTGCACAAGGCATCATCACTTATAGTGGGTGTAAGCATGATCTGCACGCCCTCACTGATGACTATCCGCTGATTGCTTTCCAGGGCTCGCAAAAGTCCTTCTGCTGTTGCCACTTTCACCGTTTTCTGACTTGGCATGGCTGCGTAGGCACCCATCACCGAAAAGAGGCACATTGCCAATATGGTCTTTAGGATTTTCATGGTGTTTCTGTTTTACCTAAATTCCGCAGCACTTAATATAAACATAATATAAGTTCCTAAGCAACAAAACATTGCAAAGGCTTCTGCCATGTCCGATTTCTCACTTTTCTTGGTGCTGCTTAACAAGAAAAGCAATAACCATCAATGGCATGGCAAATATAAGCAATAAATCTCAAAAAAGCACAATTGCCATGCTTTTTTTTCAATTTATTCAAATTCGAAAGTTGGCAAACATGGCATGAAATGCCATATTACCATATCAAAAAACTACACTGTAATAATTTTGATAAAATTATTATAAAAACAATGATTTAGCATAAAACTGAATCGTTTTTGTTGCACTTTTACATATTATTATTATTTTTGCATTGTTTTCGATAACCATCAAATTCAATATAATTATGAAAACCAAGCAAACAATAAAGGAACTCATGACATCGACGGCATGGGGACAGAGCAGCGCAAGTACGAGGCGTGCCGCCATCACCCTGCTCGTCATGGTGCTCGCCGCCACAGGGGCGTGGGCAGAGAACATTGAGACCGTCAGTTACATCGACGCTTACGGCAACGTGCAGACCGCCCAGGCCGTAGCTCTCGACGGAAATGAGACTATCACAACAGATGATTACGGCCGCCGAAATATCGACCTCGCCGAAGGCTGGTACTTCGTAGGCACCGACATCACCTACTCCGACGTCACCATCCGTCCGCAGGGAAATGTCAACCTCATCCTCGCCAACGGCTGCACGATGAACATCGGCACCGCCGACAGCCCCACAGGGAACATTGGCATCATGGGTGGCGTTGAAGACCTCACCATCTACGGACAGAGCCTCGACCCATCCGTCGCCGGCACCCTCAGTTATGTAGGCATCAGTGATGGCATTAATGTGCAAAACTACACCCAGCACAGCGGCAACGTCAGCATCAGCAGCACCAGTTATACGGGCCGCGATGGCCTCAATGCCCAAAGCGTCACCCTCCTCGGCGGCACCCTCACCATAGCCACCAGCTCCGATGATGCCAAAGCCATCAGCGCCTTGAACGACATCACCATCAGCGGCGGCACCCTCAGCGCCACCGCCACCGGCAGCGGCAACAACGTACACGGCCTATACAGCAGCAACAACGGCACCATCACCCTCGGCTGGACCAACCCCGCCGACCGCATCACCGCCAGCAGCTACAGCGCCTCAACCGTAAAAGTAGCCGACGGCCAGGTTCTCACCGACGGCAGCGGCCACTTCTACAGCGGCACCCTCAGCGCCGCCGACATCAGCGCCATCGCCGGCCAGACGCTGTGCCCCTACAGCAGCAACGACTTCTCCGTCAACGACGCAGGCACGGAATACACCATCCACACCGCCACGGGCTGGGACTTCTTCTGCAATCTACTTGAAGGCGGCGAGACCTTCCTCAACAAGACCGTCTATCTTGGGGCAAGCATCGAAGTCAGCCGCATGGCGGGCGACGGAGCGCACGGGTTCGCCGGCACCTTCGACGGCCAGAACAACACGCTGACCTTCAACTACGGCACCGCGGAAAGCCCTGCCGACGAACAGTTCGTGGCACCCTTCTCCTTTACGGTCAGCGGCACCTCGCCCGTCTTCCGCGACCTCACCATCGACGGCGACATCTACGCCACCCACACCGAACCCACCATCAACGACCATGCAGGCGGACTCATCGCCCACCTCTTCGGCACGGTCACCATCGACAACTGCGTCAGCAACGTCCGCATCACCACCACAGGCGAAGACGGTGCCGGCGGCTTCGTGGGGCTTTGCGAGCACAGCGTCAAGTTCACCAACTGCAAGAGCAGCGCCGTCGTCACCAGCGACGGCGGCAACAACAGCGGTTTCGTGGGATGGAGCCGCTCATCTGAATATCTCATCAGTTTCGATGGATGCCTCTTCAACGGCAAACTGCTGATGAAAGACAACAACGGCGGCTACAACGGCGGCTTCGTAGGATGGAAGGGCGATGACAAGACCGTCACCATAGACAACTGCCTTTATATCCCCGCAGAACCCGTCGGCAGCGAGAAATTGGCGAACACCGGCAGCGCCAACTTCTGTCGTCAGCACGACGACAAGTCGCCCGCCGTCATCAACAACTGTTACTACATCAGTTCCATCACCCAGTACTACGGCGCGGTGCAGGGCATTGCGCCCCTCAGCGTCACTGCCGGCGAGAATGTCACCGTCGAGGCCGTCAGCCCCGTGGGCGACGCCACCAAGACCTACAGCGTCAGCGGCATCACCGCATACGCCCAGGGCATCACTTGCGACGATGTGTTCTACTACGGCAGCGGCGACAAGGTGAGCCTGACGCTCAGCAACGACGCTCCCGAGGGCTACGCCTTCGCCGGCTACACCGCCAGTCCCGAAGGAGCCACGCTCACCGGCACCTCGAATCCCTATACGCTGACGATGCCAGACAGGAACGTGCAGATTGGAGCGAGGTTTGTTATAACCATACCTTACATCGACGAGAATGGCGAGAAGCAGACGTGCACCAACTATACCATCATCACGGATGACATGACCTCCATTGGCATGGCCGACAAGGAAACATGGTACGTCGTCGAGGGTGACGTCTCCATCGACCAAACCATTATTGCCTGGGGCAATGTCCATCTCATCCTCGCCGACGATGCCAGCCTGACTATCGACGGTAAAGGCTACGAAGGCATTTATGGCGGTGGCGACTTGATCATCTACGGCCAAGACAAGGGTAACGGCAATCTTATCGTCAAGGGAGATTATGGTTCCTACATCCCATCTGGAAACCTCACCATCAATGGCGGCGAAATCGATGTGGACGGACGTTCTTATGGTATCTACATCATTAATGGAAACCTCACCATAAATGGCGGCAAAATCGATGTGTACGGACGAGGTGCTGGCATCTTCATTGTTAGTAACGGCACCGTCACCTTTGGTTGGACCCGCCCTGAAGACCACATCTATTCCAAATCATATTATATTAATAGCAATGTGATCATCGCCTCAGGCCAGACCTTCACCGACGGCACCAACTTCTATACCGGCAACAATATCAATGCCAATGCCCTTAATGGCAAGACGCTTTTCGGCGGTGACGTCATCGACGATGCCTCTGACATCGCCTCCCTCAACGGCAAGAATACCAACGTCCTCCTCAGCGGCCGCACGCTCAAGTTAGATGACTCATGGAACACATTGTGCCTGCCGTTCGACGTGGACAACTTCGACGGCTCACCGCTTGAAGGCTTCACAGTGAAGGAAATCGACACTGATGCCGAAATAGACGGTCAAAAGACAGGCTTCAAAAACGGCACGCTCTGCCTGAATTTCAAGGATGCCACGAGCATCAAGGCTGGAAAGCCCTATATCGTGAAGAGTGAGAGTACCCCCAATACTCCCACCTATACCGCCACCGATGGCTCAGGAGAATACTGGTATCTGATGGACGGCGAATACGACATGGAATGGTATGCTTCAGAAGATGATAAAAACAGTGACGATCTGTGGTTCTGTGAGTTCACTGCCGACCGCATTGTCCGCGTGACTGGCTACACCGTCACGGGCGGGTTATATCTGGAAAATAATCCTCACGAATGGACGCTGAAAGCCAAACTGAATCCCGATGACGAGTGGACAACCATCCATATCGGATATGATACATCGTTCGGAAGTAGTTTTGAGTCAAAAAGTTACGAAATCCCCTCCGACTTGCAGGGTAGATACAAATATTTCCGTTTCGAGGCGAATAATAGCGATAGTTACACAATGCAGTTGGGAGAATTGACACTACAGGTAGTAGAAGAAGAAACAGGAGACCTATTCTTCAAGGACGTGACCTTCAACAGTGCCGCCCCAGCCGCTGTCGCCAGCGAGGACGAAGCGGTGACCTTCACAGGATGTTACAGCCCCGTCTCCCTCAGCGCCAACGACAAATCCAAACTCTTCATGGGAGCAGAAGACGAACTCTATTATCCCAATGACGCAATGACCATCGGAGCCTTCCGCGCCTACTTCCAGTTGGCCAACTGGCTTGTAAACGCGGACCTTGGCGACGTGAACGACGATGGAAAAATCTCTGTAAGCGATGCTATGACGTTGGTGAACATTGTTTTAGGCGAAGAAGTAGAAATTGATAATGTCACAATGGAAAAAGCCGACATCAACGGCGACGGAAACATCTCTGTAAGCGACGTGATGGCTGTGGTGAACATTATTCTTAACGGTGGGGATACCATCAACAACATTGTGGTGAACACCGGCGACATTACCAACACCTACGACAGCATTGGCGGTGGCACCGGTCCTGCCAGGACAAATTATAAGAGATAAAACACACTTTCACAGCATAAGACATAAATCATACTTTCACAGCGCAGCCTCCATGCACATCACATGGAGGCTGCGTGTCGTGAATCACCACCACCCTCCTTGATTCATTTCAAAATGACATGTCTTTTCTCTCCTGCACATGTATTTTTGCACCCGAAACCATTAGCAAACGATATGAAAGA
>ONAG01000059.1 GCA_900315745.1 uncultured Prevotellaceae bacterium | reverse complement strand
TCATAAATCATGTTAAATATTTTTATCGTGAAACTTATTGAATTTCAGATACTTAAATGTTAATATTGTAAACTAAATTTATTTCTTAACGGAGTATTGCATAAGATTCCCGCCATTTTTTTGAAAAGCCACCATAAAACAAACAAAAATTTCGCAACATAGATTTTCATGCCATTTTTTTGCAAATGTTGTTGCAACTTATTTGGCAAACAAGGCTGAAAAGTCATTATTATTGAGTAATTTTGCACCATGAAACAGATATTGAAAAAACACGTCAAGTCTTTCTTGGCATTTACAACAGCTGCAGCTGTATTGATTCTTGCATTTGCATGCAATTCCACGAAATCGAAACAACAGGATTCTTCATCATCCTCTACTCAAAATGATGACAGCGTTACTGTCGTCACTCCCGAATATGCTCAGGGATTCACAGTGAAATACCTCGACAATGGGGTGAGGTTGGTGGATGTGGTCAACCACCAAGAAGGCATGAAAAAAGGCATGAAAGAAAGCATGAAAGATGGCATGAAAAAAGACATGAAAAAAGGAAAGCATCATGCCAAAAACGACTCTGTAGGAGAAAAGAAAAGAGAAAAAATGCCTGTGGGATATCGTTTCGCCCTCGTGCGCAAGGGTTCAAAGGCTGACATTCCTGAAGGATATACACGGGTGGAGGTGCCAATAGAAAGAACAATCTGCATGACATCGCTGCAACTGTCCAACTTCACTGCCCTTGATGCGCATGATGTTGTTAAAGGCATCACAAGCACCAAGAACCTCTTCGACAAAGACATAAGGGAGAGGGTGAAAAAAGGTGACATAGTGAAAATAGGCATGGAGGGGGAATTTGATCCGGAACTCATTCTCGCTGCAAACCCCGACGTAATCTTCATCTCACCTTTCAAGAGAGGTGGGTATGCCACCATCAAGGAGACAGGCATCCTGCTAATTCCACACATGGGATACAAGGAACTCCATCCTTTAGGACAAGCAGAGTGGATTAAGTTTGTTGCCATGTTCATTGGCAAGGAAAATGAGGCGAACGAATTGTTTGAAGGTGTTGCCAAAAGATACAATGACTTGAAGGCTCTCGTGGAAAAGACAGACACCCGCCCCACTGTTTTCAGTGGAGAGATGCATGGCGGCAACTGGTTTGCTGTTGGTGGGCGCAACCACCTTGCACAGATGTTCCGCGATGCAGGAGCCACTTACATCCTCGACAATGATGAGACCGGCGGCACACCCATAGAATATGAGCAGATGTATGCCACTGCCGCCACTGCCGACTACTGGAGAATTCTCAACAGCTACCCGGGCGACTTCTCCTATGAAGCATTGAAACGCTCAGAGCCACGCAACGAATTGTTCAAGGCTTTCAAGGAGAAACATGTCATCTATTGCAACATGAAGCAGACGCCATATTATGAAATCACACCCGTGCAACCAGACGTGTTGCTGAAAGACCTTGTGGCAATATTCCATCCTGAGGTGCTGACGGAAGACTATCAGCCCAAGTTCTACCGACTGCTGAAATGAACATGAACAGGGCGATGAAATACGTGGTGCTCGTCATCGCTTTGGTGGCGCTCTTCGTGCTCAACTTGCTTTTGGGCACGGTGAGCATTCCTGTGCCTGCCATCGTCCGCATACTCTTGGGTGGTGATGTTGGTTCCGAGGTGTGGCGCAACATCATTCTAAGCTCTCGCGTGCCGCAGGCTCTCACCGCCACAGTGGCGGGAGCAGGACTTGCCGTGAGCGGATTGCAGATGCAGACAGTGTTCCGCAATCCATTGGCAGGACCTTCGGTACTTGGCATCTCCAATGGCGCAAGCCTTGGCGTCGCATGCGTGGTGCTCATGTCCGGCTCTCTTGGTGGCGTGGCATTGAGCCGTTTGGGATATCTTGGAGATGCCGCCATGTCGGTGGCTGCCATCGTTGGGGCACTTGCCATCATGGCGCTCATCATGTATGTGTCGCAGAAGGTGAAGGGAAATGTCACCCTTCTCATCATCGGCGTGATGGTGGGCTATCTTGCCAACGCCATCATCGGAGTGTTGAAGTTCTTCTCCGCCGAGGAGGATGTGAAGGCGTATGTGGTTTGGGGACTTGGCTCATTCTCTCGTGTGTCGGGCGACCAGATGGTGCTTTTTGTGGTGCTGATGCTCATCCTGCTGCCTTTGAGCATGTTGCTTGTCAAGACAATGAACTTGTTGCTCCTTGGCGATGGGTATGCCCGCAACTTGGGTCTTAATATTCGTCGCGCTCGTCTGCTCGTGATAGGTTGTTCGGGAGTGCTGGTGGCTATTGTCACCGCCTATTGCGGACCGATCATGTTCATCGGTCTGGCTGTGCCACATCTCTGCCGCGCCATCTTCGCTACTTCCGACCATCGCCATCTGATGCCGGGAACGGCACTGACGGGTGCGGCTCTCGCGCTTGTATGCAACCTTATAGCGCGGATGCCGGGCTTCGAGGGTGCGCTGCCCGTAAATTCCGTGACTGCTCTCGTGGGTGCTCCAGTCATTGCTTCTGTATTGTTCCACAAGCGCAATGACGAGGTGAAAGAATGATTTTTTGATGTTCAGGCTTGCCAATGCAACTCTCCGTTCTCGCCTATCAGGATTATGGTCAGTTCGCCTTTAGGCAACAGCTGTTCGCAGTGTGCCCTGCAATGGGTTATCACAGTGTTGCAGAAATTGTCGATTGACTCTGCCGGTACGATGTCCCATAGTTCACGAGCCAAGGTGATGTCTTCCACATGACTTGTTACAGAGTTTGAACATCCTGCCTCCACCAACAATTCCTTTATGAACGACTTGTCCATGACCGACTTGCGGCTGTGGGTGTCGAGATGTCCTGCTGCTAATTTCACTGCCTTGCCGAGCATCATTCCCAATGTCACTTGTGGGATGTCCAATTCATTGGCTATCTCCAATGTGGCTCCCACATAGTTGCCGTATTCCACAAAAGCCTGTGGGGGAAGCATGGGGTAGGCTGACTTCAGGTATCTCTCACTTTTTGCTCCGCTGTTGATCACCACCCGACTGCTGCCGCTGGCCTTTGCCACTGTCATGCACTTGCGTATGCTTTCTATGAAGGCTTCCTCGGAGAAAGGTTTCACTATGCCCGACACGCCGATGATGGATATGCCTCCCTCGATGCCGAGACGTGGGTTGAAGGTGCGTCGGGCAATGTCTGCTCCGCCAGGCACGCTGATTGTCACCCGCAACGGTTGTCGGGCGATACCAAGGTCCGAAAGCAATTTTTTGAGGTTGTGGCGTATCATCTGCCGTGGTGTCTTGTTGATGGCTGCCTCGCCTGGGGGATAGTCGAATCCTGGCAGGGTGAAGGTGCCTACACCTTCGCCGCCAACGATTTCCACGTTGTCTTCGTTGTCTGACGTTGCTTGTTCTACAGTCACCTGGGCGTGTATGCACACGCCGTCAGTCACATCGGGGTCGTCGCCAGCTTCTTTCTTCACAAAGGCATCGTGTTCGCCGTATGACACTTCCACATGGATGGTCTCGCCGTTGGGTAGCACCACAGGCACGGCATCAGGTTGTTGGGCAGCCAACAACCGCATGGTGGCGGCAATGGCTGCTGCCGTGGCGCAAGTGCCAGTGGTGAGACCGCTGTGCAGAGGGTAGAAGTCGGGCAGTAGCTGCTCCACCATGCGCCGCAGACCATGTTCGCCGTTCACGATGAGGAAAGTTGGCGGGGTGGTGGGGCGCTTGATGGCTATGATGCGTATGCCGAGGGCGCGGGCTGCTTCCACCTTCTCCACATATCCTCCTGTCATGCCGCTCTCCTTCAAGAGTATGGCATCGGGCTTGAGTGCCTTCATCACTGCTTGTTCGTCCTCTCCCTCGTGGTAGAAGCAGAGTTGGTCGTCAGTGGCTCCATGGCTATGGGCAAGCCGTATCGAACTCTCTCTTGGCAGGATGCGGAACAGGAGATGTGTGCCTTCTTCTTCAAGCCTTATCAGTCGGGGGATGCTTTGCACGCCGGTGGTGCATAACAGCGTGCCTTTGACGTTGGGGATGTCGTCGTAACCGCAGCACCATGTGATGTTGCTGTCGCGAACAGGAAAAATGCGCTCGAAGCGGATGACAGGCAGCTGCAACTTTTCCGACACTTCTGCCACTGTCTGATGCAACTGCTGTGCAAAGGGATGGGCGGCATCCACTATGAGACGAATGTTGTTGTTGCGGCAATAGCGCTCCATGGCTTCTGCGTCCATGGCTCCATCTATGCGTATGCCATGGTGCAGGGCGATGTCTTGCTCGCCCGTCTTGGTGGAGTAATGGAACGTCTTGCCCGACTCTTCCAACGCCTTAGCTGCCTTGCGGCCCTCTGTGGTGCCGCCGAAAACGAGTATCATTATTCGCCTTTTCTGAACAAGTGGGTGAAATGCTTGGAATACAGTTCCGACAGTCCTTTACGGTTGTCTATCGCCTCGCCCACGACTATCATGGTTGTGAGGGTGAGGTTGTTGTCATGTACGATTTTCGAAAGGTCGCCAAGAACGCCCCGATAGATGCGCTGGTCCTTCCACGTCAGGTGGTAGCAGACAGCCACAGGGGTGCTGGCAGGATATTCTTGGAGCAGTTCGCGCTGCACGTCGTCGGCAATGGCGGCACTGAGGAAGATGCACATCGTGCTCTGGCTGCGTGCCAACAGGTGGAGCTTCTCGCGCTCGGGCATCGGCGTGCGCCCCTCGCCGCGTGTGAGGATGATGGTCTGCGTCTTGCCTGGGATGGTGAACTGCGACTGCAGTTCTGCCGCTGCTGCCAAGAACGACGATATGCCTGGGGTGATGTGGTAGGACATGCCGTGACGGTCGAAGAATGCCATCTGCTCTTGTATGGCTCCAAAGATGCAGGGGTCGCCGGTGTGCAGACGTACAATGTATTTGCCACGGTCATAGAAGTCTTTCATAAGCGTGCATTGCTCTTCCAGTGTCATGGCGGCGCTACTGCGGACCACTGCACCAGGACGTGCGCAAAGGGTGAGTTCGCGGGGCACCAGACTGCCGGCATAGAGGATGAGGTCGGCTTTCTCCAACTGCTGTCTGCCTCGTACGGAGATGAGGTCGGGGTCGCCGGGTCCTGCTCCCACTATCTCCACATGGCCTTCACGCAGATGATTGCGGGCAATAGCCACTGCGAGGGTGAATGTCTTGTCCTTGCCTTTCTGTTTCGTCACCAATAATCGTCCGTGGTCTGTGGCAAGGATGGCGGCTGCCTCGCTCACGCTGTGTGTGCCCACATGGCGTGCCACGGTGTCGCTCGGAGTGGGTACTTCGATTGCTGACAGTTGGGTGGCGGTGAAGAATGTCACCTCCTTGCCTTTTTGCTGCAACAGCTTCACAACAGGTTCGTCGCTCTTCACGTCTATGGTGGCATAATCGTGTATTGCTTCTGCCATCATGCCATGTTCCTTAATCATGTCGTGAATGGATTCGAGGATGGCTCCAGCTGGTTGTGCCTGATGTGCCAGACCGATGCCTATGGTGAGTACCTTGGGCACATATTGTATGGTCCAAATGCCTGTGGGGGCTGTGTATTTACGGGGCGACACGATGATTGCCACCGCATGTTGGTTGGGGGTGATGTCGCTGATGGAAGTCACGAGCTTAACGTGTGGAGGTAGCGTCTCTTCCATCATGTCTGTCCCTCTGTCGCGGATATCCAGCAGCAGTGCCGTAGGCTTTTTCCCCACAAAGGCGAAGATGGCTCCGTTCATGTCGTCTGTCCTTTTCCCATTGGGGGCTGTGACGATGGTTGACCATCCGAAGCGTTGGCATAAAGTGTCCAAAGGCCATAGGCCACTATTGTCACTTTGTGTGGTGATGACAGGTCGTGCGCCCATGGTGGCAGCCACTATCTTGGTGAGGTCGTTGGCGCCACCTACATGACCTGATAGTACGGAGATGGCATGTTGTCCCTGACTGTCTATACATGTCACGGCGGGATCGCTGTGCTTGTCGGTGATGTATGGGGCGATGGTGCGCACGCAGATGCCCAAGGCACCAACAAATACGAAGGCGTCGTAATGTTGCCACTGTTCGCCTACGGATGTGCGTGGTATGATGTCGGCTTTCAGTTCTTGGCTTAGGGTCTTTGCCGTGTCCTGTCCCTTGTCGGTTATGGTTATGATGGCTGTTCGCATGTCAGTATGTCGATGGGGTTGTAGTCGTTTATTGATATATGGAGTGGCGGGAGTGGTGTCATGCCCAATTCCTTGCATGTCTCCTTGAATTCCGATACGCTATTTGGCGTTACGGCGTTCATCACCATGCAGCCACCGGGTGAAAGTACGCTTGCTGCACGTTGCATGATGTCTTTCAGACGACCTCCATGTCCTCCGATGAAAACAGCATCTGGGCGAGGTAGGGTGGTGATGTCACATTCGAGGAAGTCGCCTATTATGGTGCGTATGCCAGGTGCTCCGAAGCGACGGCTGTTGGTCTCCATCAGGGCAAGACCCTCTGGTCTTATCTCAAAGGCGGTGATGTCGAGATGGGGATGTTGCAGACGTGCCTCAATAGAAATGCTCCCCGTACAGAATCCTATGTCCCAAAGGTGTTTGCGGCGATGCAGTTGCATGGCTTGCAACGAGAGCTGTCGGATTGGCATCTTGGTGATCATTCGCTCGCGACCGTGCAGCAGTTCAAATTCTGCATCGGGAATCCCCATTCGCCGCTGGTGGTTTCCAGTGAGAATGAGGCAGTTGGGCGACTGGCAATCTCTTGTTGCTGCTTCATCAAGGGTGAGGGTGTAAACGCGCTCTTGTGTGGGGTGTCCCAAGTGCTCGCCAATGTGCATCAGGTAGTCGTCATACCCGTATTCCAACATCCGTTGGGCTATTGCCTTAGGTGTATGTTCCCTATCTGTCAGTATGCCTGTCTTCCTTGATCCCTCGATGAGCGCCCTGTCGAATTCTTGCCACGGCCTGCCTGTCAGCGAGACGATGCGCATGTCATGGTAGGGCATCAGCAGTCGGTGTGCAAGCATCTGCAATGAGTTGAAGGCTGCGTGCAGTGTTATGGTGGCGTGTGGCATTCGTTGCCGCAGGGTGTTGGCGAAGCCGAAGAACAAGGGGTCACCGGAGGCGAAGACCACGATTTGTGTGTCGGGTGTCTTTGCCTCTATTTCCCGATAAGTGGCAAACACATTGTCCAAGGGGATGGTGATATCTACCCATTGTGCGCCAGATGGCAGCAGGTGCGCCACCCTCTCATGATGCCGCCTGCCGCCAGAGAAATGGTGTGATGTCTGGATGACCTTCATCACATCGGGCGTGAGGAAGGGTTGCGGGTGGTCTGTTATGCCTATTACTACGAAGTTCATAAGTCGCGTCCTGGTTGCAGTTGTTGTGCATCGTCGAAGCAGAGTATGGCGTTGCAGAGGGTTGCTGCTATGTTGCTGCCGCCCTTGCGCCCTTCAACGATGATTTTTGGTATGGTGGTGAATGGCTTCACCATGTGTTTCGATTCCTTCACATGCACAAAGCCAACGGGGGCGGCGATGATGCCTGCTGGGCGCGCCTTGCCCTTGCGGATGAGATGACACAGTTCCATGAGCGCGGTGGGTGCGTTGCCAAAAGCGAAGAGGGCGTCGGGGTGGTCCTCCACAGCCAAGCGGATGCCTGCTTGTGTCCGTGTGATGTTCTCTTTGGCAGCCATTTCTGCCACTCTCTCGTCTGTTAGGTAGCATTTGGCTTCCATACCCAAACGAGTCAATGCTCCCTTGCGTATGCCGCTAACCACCATGGTGACGTCGGTGATGATGGTCTTCAACTCTCCGTCGGCGATCTTCTTGAATAGGGTTTCCACAGCCATGGGGTCAACGTGGAGCAATTTCTCCATGTCGAAGTCGGCTGTGGTGTGTATGGCGTGCAGCAACGCCCAGAGGTGCCCGAGACTGTAGTCGTGTTGGCTCAGTTCGGTGGCTATGGTTCGGAATGATGCCGTCATGATGTTGCGGCCTATGCTTCCCTGGCTTTCGTTTATGGCGGCGTAATAGCCTCGTGGCGTAATCATCTTGTTGTCTCGAAGATAGGTTTGCGAGTTGCCGATGATGACGACCGTGAACATATCTACCTCGTCAGGGTTGAAGTCGCCGAGCGTGGTGACGGTGATGTGCTGGTCTGCACGTCCTGCTTGTCTGACGTAGCCCACTGGTGTCAGGCTGCTGCGTCCTTCTTGCAGGAATATCTCACGTAGGCGATATAGTTGCCAATATCTTTCGTTCGACTTTGGATTGTAGATGGCTGTTACGAAGTCGCCTGTCGCCGCTGCCCTGATGCGCCTCTCTATCACCTCCCATGGTGTCATGAGGTCGCTGAGGGAGATGACGCAGAAGTCGTGACCCATGGGGGCGCCTAACAGGGCGGCGGCTTTCTGGAAGGCGGATATGCCTGGCAATGTCTCCACCTCCACATCGCTGCCCCGCTCCTCACGCATCTCATAGATGAGGGGCGCCATGCCATATATGCCGGCATCGCCAGATGAGATGACAACCACATGCTTGCCTTCCTCTGAGAGCTTAAAAGCTTGTTCGGCTCGCTCGCGCTCTTTTTTCATCCCCGTGTCCACACAGAGGCAGTCGGGACGAAGGTAGGGCTTCACAAATTGGAAATAGTACTTGTAGCCCACCACGGCATCTGCCGTGCCGAGGGCTTGCATGGCGGCGGGGGTGATGTCTTCCTTGCTGCCAGGGCCTATGCCCACTACTGTTATCTTTCTCATCTTTTGGCGTTTTAGGCGTTTGCTTTTATTTCTTGAAGTTCACTTTCAGCGTGGCGACAAGCATCCTACCAGGACTGTAGAGGGCGTATTTCCTTATCGACGAGTCGGTGCGGCGATCTACACGGTCGAAGATGTTGTCGATGCCGATGCCGGGCTGCACCGTAACCCATTTCAGATGTTCGAAGGTGTGGGTGGTGTGCAGGTTCCAAATTCCGAAGCCGGGTGCGTCTTCATAGTCGGGATAGTAGGTCTTCGACTGCATTCGTGAACTGACATTGACGTTCAGGCGGTATTTCCCCCATGTGTGGTGGTAGTTGGCTGCCAATGTGGCGGCATTGCGGATGCTGCGTTCCAATATCCTCCATGTCCCGTCGCTCTTTGTGCGGGCATGGGTGTAGGTGTAGTTGGCGCTGACATTGAAATGCCGGCTGATGTTGGCAGAAACATTTATTTGCAAGCCTTTCACCAGGCCGCGGTCGCTGTTGGAGTATAGCGAGTAGCGCTCCAGTTTGGAGGTTTGGTCGGCTGTCATCTCTGGAAATTCACCTTGCAGCATGGCGAGTGTCGTCTCATCTACATTGATGTTGTCGCGAACCACCATGTCGTTGATGTTGTTGATGTATGCTGTCGCACTTGCCATTATTGTGGCTGTGTGGTATTCGGCGTTCAGTGCCACATAGTGGCTCTTTTCTGGCTTGAGGTCCTTGTTCCCGAAGATGATTTGTGGCTTGCCTCGGTTGACGGAGAAATAATGGTAGTATATCTCGTCGAGTCCGGGTGCCCTGAATCCTGCGGAATATGACAGTCGGAAATTGAAAGACCCAGGCGAGAACATCATCGTGGCTTTTGGAGTGAAGTGGTTGCCGAAGGTCTCATGGTTGGTGTATCGTGCTCCTATGGTAGCTGTGAGTTGTGGCAGCAGTTTTTGTTCATGCTGCACATAGACAGCCGTTGTGGTGGCATTCTTGTCGATGTTGCCGGATGTTGCCTTCAGGAAGTCACGGTGCCATTGCGCTCCGATGATGGTGGTGGCGGAGGCGAGGATGCCCCGTGGCTCGAAGAGGTGTAGGATGGCTTTCAGCTCACCTTCCATCGAGCGTTGTTTCTTCGACTGGACATAGTCGCCTATATGGAAATCCTTTGTCTCTACGTCGTATTCCTTGCCGTAGCGGAAGCGATCGACGGTGAAGTCAGCCTGCACTGACTGGCGCGACGAGAACTTGTATATTCCTCCTGCATTCCATCGCAGTCCCTTGTAGCGCATCTCGTAGTCGGTGCCGCCGCCGATGTCTGCGCGGGTGTCGGGGCGGTCGGTGATTTTGTATGAATAGTCGATGCCGGCATTGAGTGCGAGATGTGTGTCATGCGAATATGTGAATCGCTGTGACAGCAGGTGTGAGCGATAGCCGGTGAAGAGCGGTGCAATAGTCTGTTGTGTCTCTGTGTCAGACCCTTTCTTGTATTCCTTGTCGGTGGTCTGGTAACTGTCGGCGCGGTCGTGGGTGTATGTGGTGTAGGAACCGAATCCCTTGGCATAGACGTCGATGGTGGCAGCCTCGGTCAGTTGGCCGTATGCTGATAGGCGCGTGCTGGAACTGACGCTTGCCAGTTGTTGGGTGGGCTGGTCGGTGATGATGTTGATAACACCGGCGATGGCATCTGAACCATACAGCGATGATGCGGCACCATCGAGCACCTCTATGCGTTTCACACGACTCATGTTGATGCGGTTCAGGTCAACGTTGTTGGAGATGTCGCCAGACAGCTTTTGTCCGTTGATGAGTATTAAGATGTATTTGTTGCCCAAGCCGTTGAGACGCAGGAAAGAACCCATCGAACTGGGTGCCATGGATATTTGTGGCATCATGCGCGTGAGGGCGGCGTCGAAGGTGGCAATGCCTTGTTCCTGTATTTCTTGTCTCGACAGCACACGCACGGGGGTGGCTGTCGTCTTCAACCGCTGGTGGTGGCCGGTGCCGGTCACCACTATGGGGTTCAGCTCATGGGTGATGAGTGCCTGTGAAGAGTCTCGCCGCTCCATCCTGTGGATTTGGGCAAAGGCGGTGCCCTGAAAACAGAGCACCGCCACTAACAACAATTGTCTCATTGTTTGTGTTGATTTTCAACGAGAGTTTTTTTCACTCCGGATTTTTTGAGTGATAATAGTCGAGTGGATCGCTGTTCATGGCATCCTTGGTGTGGTTTATCCATATTTCGCGCACTCCGGGCAGTTCGAGCAGACCTTTCACTATCTGGGTCTCATCGTTGCAGGTGTAGCCTTGTGCAGAGAAATAGCATTTCCATGAGGTGTCTTCCACTTCACCCTCTGCATTTGGCCTGCCATTCTCGTTGTCGTCGCCAGCCATGTCGTTATGTGCGTGGTCGCCGGCAATCGACATCAGCGGGTGGCAATAGACCTTGCCGCTCTTGATGCCTGCGGCTTTCATGCGTGCCAGGACGTGTGTCTTGAAATTGCCCATCATATCTACAGTGCCTACGTAATAGTTGGGATTGATTTTCTGCATGGCATGCTCCAACTGTGTGTAGCGGATGTTTGCCTTGTAGGTGTCGTATGAGTCAGGGTTGCCATGGCCCATGAAAGCAACCACACCGTCCTGAGCCTGTTTCTTGTAAATGGCGTCGAGGGCTTGGGCTACATTTTTCACGTCGGTTTCGGCATCCTGGAGCAGGGGCACGCCAAGCTTCAAAGTCACTTTCGACAGGTAGGCGTCGTCGATGTCGCCATTGGCGTTGTTGGCGAAGTCCTTGATGTAGTTGATCACGCGGGTGTATTCCTCGCCAGGGATGACCTGCAACGACTGGATGACGATTTCTGAATATTTCACACCATCTTGTGCAAAGGCGTTGAGCCAGAATGGAGGTGCGTAGAAGTTGCGGGGTTTCACGTTCTCACCGGCAGCGGCGCGGTTGATGCAGATGGCTGAAGAGAATGAGAGATACACGTCGTAGTTGGGGAATTGTGCCTTGTAGGCTTCCACTGTGGCGTCGAAGGCGTCATAAGCTTGTTGCCATGTGGAACCGAAAGCCACGAGGAGGATGGCTTTGTTGTTCTTCTTCTGCGACTTCACAGTGTTGTTCACTGCTTGCTGATAGACAGTGTAGTTGTTGCTTGCCTTGTTGTCATCGTCATCATTACAAGCGACGAATGTGGTGGCTGTGAACAATGCCACAGCTGCCATAAGCATGAATTTAATCTTCTTCATTGTTTGTTTTGTTTTTGATGTTATAGATGTTCTTTATCTTCTTTCCTTGGTTGAATCTCACTGTAAGCGAGGCATATATGGTGATGCCTGGCGTGGTGGTGCCCAAATGGAGTCCATGAGGAACCTTATCTACATAGTTGAAAATGTTATCTACGCCGGCTTCTATGCGGTAGGTGGTCTTTTTTGCTCTCCATAAGTCGTGGGTGGTGGCAACTCTCCATATCTGGTAACCCTTGCCGTCGCCGTCAATCTGGTAGTATCTCTTCGACGACATGCGTCCATAAACGCCGGCACCAAAGAGATAGTTGGACGAGAAGGCATGGCTCCATGTGGCAAAGCAGTTTGCCTTGTGGTGGGCTGTGCCGTCGATGGTCACGCGGTGCATGCGGTCGTGGTTGGTGTCATATTGTTCTGCATCCGTGTCGAGATAGCTGTATCCCATCCCCACGGCGAAATCCTTGTGTGTGTAGCGGATGCTCAGGTCAGCGCCATAGGTCTTGGCACTCTCTATGTTCTGGTACTGGCGGGTCTTCATGGGGTCGTATTGCGCTATATAAGCGTCGGGAGCCTGATAGTTGGGTATGGTGACCAATGTTATCATGTCCGTCACACGGTTGTGGTATCCGGTGAGGGTGATGGTGAGGCCTCCAAGTGTGTATTCGCCGCTGAGCGAGAAGTAGTCGCTGGTCTGGGGACGCAGGTCCTTGTTTCCCAAATATAGGTATGTGCCGCTCATCTGCCTCACGTAGCGGTAGTGCAACTCCTTGGGGGTGGGTGTCTTGAAACCCTCACTCCAGGTGGCGCGGATGCGCCATGCCTTGCCCATGCTGAGCATTGCCGACACCTTGGGGGTGATGCGGAAGCCGAACTGCTGGTTGTCGTTCACGCGAATGCCGGCGGTGATGTTCAAGTTGCGTATGTGCGAGAACTCGTCCTGCACGTAGAGCGCTCCGGTCCAGTCGCTCGCCTTGCTTCCCTCTACTCGTGTGGGTGCCTTGAGCCAGTCGTAGCGGTATTCCAACCCACAGCTGAGCCTGTTGTCAAGAGGCAGTTCAAACACTCCCTTCAGGGTTGCCATGGTGCGTTGCTGGTCGCTTTGCAGCTCGGTCTGGTCGGGCAGATATGGGTAGTAAGGATAATAGATTGTGCCTTTGCTCTTTTCATAGTCTTCTACAAGGGTGTTGGCTGTGAAATGATAGAAATAGGCATGACGGTTCCAGTCTATGTCGAACGTGATGTTGTCGTGGCTGTTTATAGCCCACTTGCCACCAGCGGAGGCAGACTGGTTGCGGTATTTCAAGTCGTAGGTATAGACATCATAGTGGGGGTATTTGCCATCCTGTGGACGATAGATGCGCTTCCAGTAGGTGCTGCCCTCTGCATGGAGTTCGAGTTTCTTGCCTACAGTGTAGGTGATTCTCTCCGCCACTTGCCAGTTGGTGTGCTTGTTTGTTGTCTTGTTGCGCGAGTCGGTGACAGGCTCTTCCACGCCCAAGGTGCGTTCGGTGGAGGTGTTCTGCCAACCGTCGGAGTGCTGCAACTGGAAGTTGGTGTAGCTGCTCCACCGTCCCCAGTTGAGCGCCACCCCATTGTGCTGGCGAAGGTCGCCATACGAACCGCCACGGGTGGTGTTCTCCAGCAGCAGTCCCTCCTCGGTGTGCTTCTTTGTGATGATGTTCACCACACCGGCAATGGCATCGCTGCCGTATAGTGCCGACGAGGCTCCCTTCACTATCTCTATCTTCTCGATGTTCTGTGGGTCGATGAGGCTCAAGTCGTTCTCCCCGCCCACGTCGCCATGAATGCGCTTGCCATCGATGAGCACGAGGATGTAGCTGTTGCCCAAGCCTCCCATCTGCATCTGACTGCCCATGTCGTCCTCGTTGAAGGAGAACGATGATGTGAGGCCGCTGAGGATGTCCTCTATCGAACGGCCTGCATAGGTGCGCAACATCTTGCTGGTGATGACCTCGGTCTGGACAGGGGCGTTCTTCAGCAGATGCTGGGTGCCAGTGCCAGTCACAACCACTTCTTGCAGAGAGTCCTCGCGCAGTGGGGTCTGTGCATTTGCCATTGCGGCAAGGCATAGTGCTGCCAAGCCTACAATTGTGAGTTTCATAAATTTCTGTTTATACGTGGCGTATATCCCTGTGCGCCAGTCTTAAATATTATTAGGGTAGGTCTTCTGGCTCTCCCCGGCTTGCCATGCCTTCCCGACATTCGTCAGTGGCGTTATACTGGCATGCTCTATAAAGGGGATGACAGCTGCAGGTACAGCTCCAGATTCTCACTGGATTCCCTTGAGTCGGACGGCTCTTCCATCCGATTACCCTTTTCGGCTGCAAAAGTACAACCTTTTTTCGAAATCTGCTAATGTATCCCTTTTTTTTTCTACTTTTGCACCATGACAACACAACTGATGATAGCCGCCCCCACCAGTGGGACGGGCAAGACGACGGTGGCACGTGGACTGATGGCGCTCTTCACACGGCATGGCTTCAAGGTGCAGCCTTTCAAGTGCGGACCCGACTACATCGATACTAAATTCCACACCGCGGTATGTGGGAGACCAAGTGTGAATCTCGACACTTTCATGGCTTCGCAAGAGCATGTGGCGAGTTTGTACTCTTCCTACAGCAAGGGTGCGGATGTGTGCGTCGTGGAAGGCATGATGGGTCTTTTTGACGGGTACGACCGCGACAAGGGCTCGTCTGCCGAGGTGGCGCGGGTGCTTCAGTTGCCCGTGGTGCTGGTGGTGGATGCCAAGTCGGCTGCCTATTCCTTGGCGCCGCTGCTGTCGGGATTCATCCATTTCCGACATGACGTAAGGATAATAGGGGTGATATTCAACAGGGTGGGTTCTGAAAGGCACTGCCAGATGCTGAGACAGGTATGCGACGACGTGAATGTGGAATGTTTGGGCTTTGTGCCAAGGCATGAAGCACTCCAGACCAGTTCACGCTATCTTGGACTCGACTACTCTGAACATGCGGATGTGGATGTGCTTGTTGACTTGCTCGAAAAACATGTGAATTGGCAACGGTTGGCACAACTGTGTGAAATGCCTGTCAAGGATGATTGCACGGTGAGGCATGACAATGTCGGCAGCGGTCAAAAAGTGCTGGTGGCAAGGAATGCCGACTCATTCTCGTTCATCTACCAGGAGACCATCGACGCCATGGGAGAAGTGTCGTTCTTCGACCCAGAGGAGGACATGCCCATACCCGATGACACATCGATGCTCTATCTGCCAGGGGGATATCCTGAAAAACACTTGCAGGCTTTGGCTGCCGCCAGAAGGACGAGGGAGTCGATAGCCGAATACGCAAGGAATGGAGGAAGAATCGTGGCGGAATGTGGCGGAATGATTTACCTCTGCCGCAGTGTGCTCACCGACGAAGGCGAATGGCCCATGTGTGACGTGCTGCCCGTCACCATAAGCGCTCGGCAAAAGGACAAAAAACTGTCGTTGGGATACCGGTCTTTTGACTGGAGAGGCAGAACATGGAGGGGACATGAGTTTCACTACACACAGTTCGTGCAGTCACCATCGGCTCTTTGCAACGATATAAAAGTGCTCGATGCGAGAGGAAAGGAAGTGGCAACCCCCATCTTCCATACAGACAACGTGTTTGCAAGTTATACTCATATTTATTGGGGAGAGAACGACATGGAAACCATCTTCAACGGATGACTATAAAGAGGACGGACATGAAAGACATAACGACAAAGACAGGAGACACAGGAACCACGGCTCTGAGGGGAGGCGTAAGGGTGGAAAAAGACGACATTAGGATAGAAACCAACGGACAAATCGACCATCTGAATGCCATGCTCGGAGTGGTGAGAAGCAGGATTGGCGATGACCACACTTATAAACAGTTGCTGCATGATGTGCAGCGTGAACTGATGGTGGTGATGAGTCATGTGGCGACACCTGACGGACAGGAGAACCCAAGAAAACTGCATCTTGACACCTTGATGGCAGATATGGAACAATGTATAGACAATCTTGCCCGTCCCTCTGCCTTCGTGGTGCCAGGAAATAATGAGACAGAGGCTTTCATTCATCTGGCACGCACCCAGGCGCGCACAGTAGAGAGAAGGTTGTGGACGCTGCAAAGGACACATCCCCTGGACATGAAAATCATGGTTTTCTTCAACAGGCTGTCCGACTTCCTCTTCGTGTTGTCTTTAGAATAAACGGACTTCTTATTTCACCGAGAAATGAAACAGCAACTTCATCCAATAATGCTTGCCGGAACGGGAAGCGACGTGGGCAAGAGCATCGTGGCTACCGCACTTTGCAGAATATTCAAGCAGGATGGCTATCAACCTGCTCCTTTCAAGGCACAAAACATGGCTCTAAACTCTTACGCCACGCCAGAGGGGTTGGAGATAGGACGTGCTCAGGCGGTGCAGGCAGAGGCGGCGGGTATTCCATGCCACACCGACATGAACCCCCTGCTGCTGAAACCACAGTCGGACCATACAAGTCAGGTGGTGCTCAACGGACGACCCATTGGCAACAGGGATGCGTACGACTATTTCAGAAAAGAAGGAAAAGAACAACTGCGACATGAGGTGTGCAAGGCATTTGACAGACTGCGACAGCGCTTCAACCCAATAGTGATGGAGGGGGCAGGGAGCATCTCGGAACTTAACCTCAAGGACAGCGACATCGTGAACATGTCAATGGCTCGGTATGCTGACGCTGACGTGATGCTCGTGGGAGACATTGACAGGGGAGGGGTGTTCGCCTCGGTCTATGGAAGCATCGCTTTGCAGGATGAGGAGGACAGGAAACGTATCAAAGGCATCATCATCAACAAGTTCAGAGGCGATCTGAGACTGTTTGACAAGGGAAGGCAAATTCTTGAGGACATCTGCAAGGTGCCTGTACTCGGGGTAATCCCTTATTTCAATGACATCCATGTGGAAGAGGAGGATAGCGTTGACATCATGACGAAAGCCATGAAGGCGGAGAGGGGGAAAGTGAACGTGGCTGTAGTGCTACTGAGGCACATTTCGAACTTCACCGACTTCAACGTGCTGGAAAGAGACTCAAGGGTGCATCTTTTCTATACCAACAACACAGACGACTTGCTCAATAGCGACATCATCATACTGCCAGGAACAAAATCGACGATAGCCGACCTCTACGAACTAAGACGAAATGGGGTGGCGCAGACCATCATCCAGGCTCATAGAAAAGGAACCTCCGTCCTCGGTATCTGTGGGGGATACCAGATGATGGGAATGGAGGTGTGCGACCCGCATCACTTGGAGGGCGAGTGGACAAGAATGCCAGGACTGGGACTGCTGCCCGTGAAAACAGTGATGGATGGCGACAAGACCACACGACAAGTGGTGTTCACCGTGGGCGACTCTCCTTCGATGAAAGGGTATGAAATACATGTGGGGGTGACAACGACAACAGGGGAGTCGCCTGAGGCTCCTCTTGCCATTATGGATGGCGGCCAGACCGACGGATACAAGGTGAGCAACAAGTGCATGGGGACATACATCCACGGCATACTCGACAATGCGCCATTCATTGACCTCATTCTCCAACCCTTCGCCGACAAGATAAAGGAGGCTGGCAAGCCTTTCGACTATGCCGCTTTCAAGGAACAACAATATGACTTGCTGGCTGAACATGTGAGAAAACATCTCGACATGAACAAAATATACCAAATTCTGAAAGGCAATGATTGAAGGACATGGTGACGACCTGCACAGATATGGAGACATAAAGAGCAATTTCAGTTCCAATGTCTATCCTTTCGCCGACCTCACCCAACTGAAACGGCATCTCAAGGAAAGGATGGACTTGATAGCATCCTATCCGCAACCGTCTGCTGTGGACCTGGAGAGAAGAATTGCAAAATGTCACATGGTGGACGACGACCAGGTGCTCGTGACGAATGGGGCGACAGAGGCGATTTACCTCATTGCTGAAACATTCCGAGACATGCATTCCTTTCATGTATATCAACCTACATTTTCCGAATATGCCGATGCCTGCCTGTTGATGGGTTGCAAAGAACAAGATAATGCTTATCTTGGATGGTTGTGCAACCCTAACAACCCAACGGGCATGGTGACGAGCATCGAGGATATGGACAGGATGAGAAGGTGCCATGAAATCCTTGTGGTGGATGAGTCCTACGAACAGTTCACAATGGAAACAATGCTCCAACCGCATGAGGCCGTTCGCATGGACAACATCATCTTGATAAAGTCGATGACAAAAAGGTATGGCATACCTGGACTTAGGTTGGGGTATGTCATTGCGCCTTCAAGGCTTATTCGCCAGTTGAAGCAGTTCAGAAGACCTTGGGCGGTGAATGCCTTAGCTTTGGAAGCAGGGCTGTGGCTGCTCGACCACGAGAGGAATGATGTTCCCGAACTGCCGAGTTACCTCCGCGAGACACAATGGCTGCGGCAGAGACTAAATGAAATAGGGGGCGTGACTGCGATGGAGACGCAGACGCATTTCTTCCTCTCAACAATAGAAGGCAACACGGCAGAGGAGTTGAAGCAATACTTGGCTGAAAGGCACGGAATGCTCATTCGTGACGCATCCAACTTCCCCGGACTGACACCCCACCACTTCAGGATATGCACTCGTTCTCATGAGGAGAATGATGCCTTGGTCAATGCAATACGACAGTTCGTGGATGGTGACAAGAGGGTGCTGTAACTTAACTGGAAAAGTGAACAAAAATGGGAGCAGAAATAGCAATAGTCATAGGATGGGTGCTTGACCTCATCATGGGCGACCCTATGGGTTTGCCTCATCCCATCGTGTGGTTTGGACGTGCCATATCCTATTGTGAACATAGATGGAATAGCGGGGGGCACAGAAAGGCAAAGGGCGCAGCGGTGGCATTGGTGCTGGTGGCAGGCGTGTTCTTCCTCGTTGCTGCCATCGACCAACTCATGATTAGGATAGGACTATTGGCAGTGGTGGCTTTCCGCTCATTGGTGGTATTCTACGGACTGGCTGGCACCACGCTAACAAGAGAGGTGAGGATGGTGTTTGAGGCTGTAGATCGTTCTCTTGATGAAGGGCGCAAGCAGGTGGCACGCATCGTGGGGCGCGACACTGGCAAGCTGTCTGCTCAAGAGGTCAGGACCGCTGCCTTGGAAACCTTGGCGGAGAACTTGAGCGACGGGGTGGTGGCACCCCTATTCTGGTTGGCTGTGGGAGGCGTTCCTGCCATGATGGCATACAAGATGGTGAACACCCTCGACTCGATGGTGGGGTATCGCACCGACAGATACCGTGACTTTGGCTGCGTGGCGGCACGGTTGGACGATGTTGCCAATTTCATACCGGCGCGCCTCACGGCACTGCTGATGGTGACTGTGTCGGGGAAATGGGGGCTGATGGCATTCGTAAGACGCTTCGGACCATGTCATGCCAGTCCTAACAGTGGTTACCCGGAGGCGGCTTTGGCGGGGATACTCAATTGTCGCTTTGGGGGGCCGCATGACTATTTCGGACAGTTGTTCGAAAAGCCTTTTATTGGCGAACATGAAAAGATGCTTACAACAGAAGATATGAGAAAGGCGATAAGCATCAACAGGCGGGTGGAAACCGTGACGGTAGCCTTGACTTTCATAGTGCGGGTGTTGTTGTGAAAGTAAAAAAAAATCATACTATTTGTGTCAAAAATACACCTTTGCGAATATAGCATAATTGTATAAAATACACGTAAAAGTTTTAATTTGTTGCATAAATATTAAAAATTGCATTAATATGTAACCAAATTAGGCGAAAACATGTAATTGTGTTAAATATAGCAAAAAATGAGGTGCAAAAAGAACAATGTATGATTTTTTTCGTTATATTTGCATATCACCAACAAGTTATTGAGATGGATAATGCTGAGAATCTAAAAACATTACAGGAATGCCTTGATGAGTATATGATACGAACGGGCAGACATGAAATCGACGAGATTGAGGCCAATTCTGCATTGGCACACGCCGGTTTATTGAACGATGAGGATCAGCACCCTGGTCGCCCTCTTAGAGATATTTTGGTGCGTTTGCGCGACTCCAATCATCTGCCACAAAACATCAGGCAGATTTATGGCTTGTGGAAAATCAAGTTGTCGCGCACCATTATGAAATATCCTCTAATATTGCAATTCTGATTTTTGCAATGATTACTACTGGAGATAATTTAATGGAAATAGAAGGCAGAGGTTCATCCCCTGCCTTCTATTTTGTTTTAATCATTGGAAAGAGTCTTGGCACAGCCTGCTATGGACAGGTGGTAAGCGGATTGTCACAAATCCTGTCGATGGGCATCCATGCAGTATATCGATTGTCTGTGGTGACCACCTTGATCCATTCCCCTTTAATCTCAAGAGGGCGCAGTCCGGTTTCCATCAAATAACTAATGTCTATCTTAAGAGGCTTGCCTTTTGGCGATGGCGTCTCACGCAGGACATTCTCGGGGTCGCCAGCGATATTGAACTGCAGCACAGAGTAATGCATCCAATAGCCTGTTTTCGAGCCTTTAAGATTTATTTCCTTTTCTTCATCGCCGTAGAGATAAATAGTAGGGGCAATCTTCCACCACTTGTTTTTAGCTTCGAGCAATGTCACAACATATCCAGCATCAGTGTCAGGCAGTTTCTTCACCACCTTGCCATTTGGCGCATTTCGTACGTTGGTGGGTGTGCCGCTATTGTCGAAGATGTAGGCTCCTGCCGTTGTCTGGGCATTTACAGCCAAGGCAATGACCATGATAACAGTTGTCAAAAAAATCTTTTTCATGTCGTCTGTTTTTTTGTGATATAATGGATGAATTATGATTTATGCCCTTCCCGTTTCAGTGGTCTGTAACAGGAAAGTCGAAATAGTTGTTCGGGTATGGCTGATTGTTGAGCGTGTAGTGCCACCATTCGTTTCGGTAGTTGGTGAAACCGTGCTTCTCCATCACGTTTTTGAGTAGCATGCGATTTTTGTTGTGGGTTTCATTGACATTTCCTCCAGGGTATGGCCCCATGAAAGACGTGTGTGATGGAGGTCCAAAATAATCGAAGTGGCTTCCCATGTCAACCTCCTCCTTGGTGTCCTTGTAACAAATGGTTAGTTCGATTGTGCTTCCTTTGCTGTGTCCGGATTTTGAGGCAATGTACCTGCTTAAGAGATTGTTCTTTTCTATCGTAGGATAGTATTCCTTCTTCATCTTCTGGCTTCCTGTTTTCGCCCAACTCACAAAATGATTTACCGCGCTTTGAGGGCGATAGGCATCGTAAATTTTGATTACATACCCCATCTCACGAAACTCATCAGCAGCCGATTTCAATTGTTTTGCTGCCTGCTCAGAGAGAATGGCAACATTTGCATGATAGCCATCAACTTTTTCACCCATAAAGTTGTTTGTTGTAAAATAGCGCATGTCTTCAATCACATCTGGTATGCAGTCTCTGACAAGCACAAATCCTTCATGTGGAACAAAATTCTGTGCCGACGGTGAGGACGTTTCCTCTCTCACGTTTTGTCCTTCAACCTGCCATTGGTCTGTTGCCAACGTATCATTGCCGTATCCCTTTGCTATTCCAAAGGTTAGAATCGACCAGGGGCTGACAGCCTCCGCTTCCCTCTGTATTCCAGAATCGACTCTTTCCGTAGAATGTGATGGCTCATTCCCAGCATTCCAACTTGTCTCATCCTTCATTCTGCAATTCAGGATAAGACAAGCACTTGCTATAGCAATAATAGTTAAGTATTTCATTTATTGAAGTATTGCTGCAAATATACATCATTTGCTCCAATCACCAAAGGGGAAAGTGAGAAAAAGAATCAAAAACTTTGTAGCCACGCTCGGGCAGATTTGCAATCTGGCCGCACTGATTGTCCATCGCAGAAATGTTACGCCCATCGCAGAACATGTTACGTCCAAAGCGGAAGATGTTACGTTCAAATCGGAAAATGTTACGTTCATAATGAAACATGATACGTACATCCCCATTGCCGATGTGATTGATCCAGAGAATGTTACGCAATTTAGGGAAAATGTTACGCCCGTCACTGCCATCGACGACGAAGAGCTTAAAAAGAAAAACAAAAAAGAAAATACCCCTACAACCCCAAAAGAAAAAAATAAAATAAAAATCCTCACATACACGCGCGCGTAAGTCAACGCAAACGCTCGACGAGAGATGCCAGGCGTTCACCGACATAGCCCCACGTCGAATGAGTGCGTGGCTCATATACAGCAGTGTGCCATTGTAGAGACAGCCACAAATTGCGTCCATATCAAAATGACATGCCAAAGGCAGCAAAATGCCCTATCTTCGCAGCATCAACAAAAGGATAACATAAAAGGATAACAAACCATGAACAACAACTACACCCAACGTGGCGCATCGTCGCCAGCCACAGCCATTGATATATTTAGAGATTCATCGATGGGCACCAAAGAGAAAGACAATGTAGGTTCTATGACCCTTTTACATGGACAGCGAACCGAACAGGAACGTTTCAAGCGTATGTTCTCCACAGAGAAGTCGGTGCTCGACTTCTTCTCGCCAGCAAAATGGGAGGATGCGCTTAGCAACAAAGACGCATGTCTCGATTTCAGCATGGTGACGCTCCAGATCATCCAACTCTACTATGGTGAGAGCATCGCCAAGCAAACCGTGCAGTCCTGAACATGGCTACGACATACAATCCAAGACGAGTCGGCGAAGCTATTAGACATTACTTTGATAATCCGAAGTCAGTTGAGATTATTATTTTCAAAGGAAAGAGGGAGATATCCGTCAAACGAGGTGACATCACAAATGATTTCATCAAGTATTTCATCAGACTTTACACAAAATAAAAAGTCGTCATTGCTGACGACTAATGGGTAGTATTGGTTCAGGCCTTGCCCTCTCGGGAATATCACCCGGATAGTCACTAAGGACACTGCAAAGATACAAAACAATTATTTATCACCAAACAAAATCGCAGGAAAATGCTAAAGAATGCTGCAAAAATCATCGAATTATATACATCAGGGATGCCTGTTGATGATATATGCAAGGAAACGGACAGTTCGGCATGGTATTGCGAGAAAGTCCTGAGGGCAGCTGGATTGCTGTGAGAGTACTGAGGCTGAGCCTCAGCCTCAGTACAGGGAACCCATACGAAGGAGAAGGATAATAAAAAAGACATAGACTATGGCAAATGAGGTGAGATTTCCAATGATTTTATAAAGAATTTCATCAGAAAATATACAAAAAAAGTCGTCATTGCTGACGACTAATGGGCGGTGCCGGTTCATTCCTGCCCCACTCGGGAATATCACCCGGATAGTCACTAAGGACACTGCAAAGATACAAAACAATTTGTTACCACCAAACAAAATCACAGGGAAATGCTAAAGGATGCTGCTAAAATCATCGAATTATATACATCAGGGATGCCTGTTGATGATATATGCAAGGAAACAGACAGTTCGGCATGGTATTGCGAGAAAGTCCTGAGGGTAGCCGGCAGCATGCTGCAGCTCCTTGTAATGTTCGACCGCCTTCGCTCGCTGATGGGCGACAGCGGAGGGGGACCGGTGGATGTGAGAGTGAGGATAAAGGAACGAGACCTGGTGGGAATAGGCAGGAAGTCGTCGAGATACAGGAATAGAATGTGACAAAAAAAGGAGAAAGGAAATGAAGATATTGATAGACAACGGACACGGTTCGAACACCGCAGCCAAGCGAAGCCCCGACGGTCGCTTGCTGGAATGGAAGTACACGAGGGAGATAGCCAACGGCATCGTGACTGGCCTGAAGAGGAAGGGGCTTGACGCAAAGCTTCTGACACCAGAGACATCGGACTTGAAACTGTCGTACAGGACGGCAAGAGCCAACCTGGAAGCAAGGAGAGTAGGTGGAGCCGCCCATTGCCTGCTTGTAAGCATACACTGCAACGCCGCAGGTGCCGACGGGCGGTGGCACACGGCAAAAGGATGGGGAGCATATGTGGGTCTGAATGCCTCGAAGCGGAGTGCTGTCCTGGCGAAACTGCTGGCGGCTGAGGCAGAGAAAGCCGGGCTGAAGGTTCGCAAGCCGTCAGCAGAACAACCGTATTGGAAGCAGGATCTTGCCATCTGCCGCGACACGATATGCCCTGCAGTATTGACAGAGAACTTGTTCCAAGACAACAGGGACGATGTGGAGTATTTGCTGAGCGCTGAAGGACGCAAGGCCATCATACAACTGCATGTGGAAGGGATATGCAGATACGTCGAGATGTATGGGGGGTAGAAAATAGAACATTTTCGTTTTGGGGTTCTCTAATTAATCCTATCGTAATAACTTGCAATTATGGGATAATTTTCACTTTTTTGTTGCATCTTTCTAATAAATGTGTTAACTTTGCGTTGTCGGTTTGTATGTGGAAACACTAATATTCTGATACATCAACATCAAGGGAAATTAGATTTAACTACTTTTTGTTTAACCCAACTTTTCTAAATCAAGTTATTATGAAAAAAATAGTTTTACTTTTAGGTTTGCTCACTTCTGCGACGGCATTTGCGCAGTTTAGTGGGAAAGGTACGGGAGACTATGGCTCTCCTTATCAGGTGACGACGGCTGCACAGCTTGACGAACTGCGCAACTGCTTGAAAGATGAGACCTACGTCAAGCTGATGAACGACATTGACTTGACCGAGTACATAGCTAATAAGTATTCTAATAATGGATGGGCTCCTATCAACTGCACAGACAAGGTTTTTGATTATTGGAACTATGACGATGAATATAGCTATAGATATGTTGTTTATTTTGAAGGAAACAATAAAACCATATCGGGATTGAGTGGTGATAATGGCCTCTTCGAATCTTTCGCAGGTGAGATGAAGAACTTGACCGTGGAATGCAACATTAGTGGTTGCAGTTATGTCGGAGGCCTGTGCGGCGGCAATGACGGTGGATATTTTTACAATTGTAAGGTAAAAGGAACTGTCAGAGGCGAAATGGGAAAATGTATTGGTGGTCTCTGTGGATTTAATGATAATGGTAATTTTGAATCTTGCGAGTTCTGTTCCAATTCCTCTGTAATAGGGAGTATATGTAACAATACAGGAGGAATTTGTGGCCAGAGCAGTGGAGGAATGTTTTATAAATGTAACTAAAGTTTCGCAAGTGAATATTCATTCATCCTGCGACTAATTTATACATTTGATATAGCTTATGGAACTTTGG
>ONAG01000046.1 GCA_900315745.1 uncultured Prevotellaceae bacterium | reverse complement strand
GACGAACGGCAAGCAGGGGAACATGAAGACTTGGATGCTGCTAAGCTCAGAAGTGAGGGGATACATCCGCAATGTCGATTACTACTTCGAGGCAGACGATGAAGCGCACAGGAGGAATGCCGACCTGCTGATGATGACGCAGGGCTGGCGACGTTATGACTGGAGGCTGATGTCAGAGAAATACACCTTCCGAAAGGCGCAGCCCATTGAGGACCAGTTCTACCTGTATGGTAAGCTGAACACATACCGCAAGCGGAACCCCGTTTCAAACGTACACCTGTATGCCATCCTCTACAATGAGAAGGGGCAGAGCCTGATAGGGAACACGAGGACTGACTCGGTGGGCAACTATGCCTTCAAACTGCCGTTCATAGATGGTGAATGGAAGATGAACATTTACACGACGAGGGATGGAAAGAAGAAGGAGAAACTGAAGACCTACTATGTGGGCATCGACAGACAGTTCTCGCCCGAAGCGAGGTACCTCACGCCCGAGGAGCGGGAGATTCTTCATCCGCTCAAACCGAACGCCTTCGTGAAGAAACCTTTCGAGGAACTGAATGAAGAAGACGAGTTCATCCCCATCACGGAAAAGGAACACGTGCTGCAGAATGTGACTGTGAAGGCGAAAAAGAGATACTTCGTCAATGATGACTGGCGATACAAAAACGAGGCGTGGGGACGTCAGTACGCAACGCTTCACTACGACATAGACAAGGAACTTGACAAAATCCTTGACAGGGGAGAGCTAGAACCGACCATTTTCGAGTTCCTTTGCAAAAATAACATGATGTTCAACAACCCTGAATGTATTGATTTGCCTAAAGTCATGATACCTAAAGGGCCGGGCGTCGGTCTTGGAAGTGGACACATGGCGTATGGAGGTCGTCCCATCGTTTGGATGGTAGATAATGGGGACAGAGGTGAAACATTCTCAGATGGATCATCTGGTTATTCTAATACGGGAACAGCGTTTTTTGTCCCCTTTTTCCCCATGTTTATGAGTGACATCAAGAGTCTGTATATTGTTCCGTCCTCTCCGTCAAGGATAGAGACCATCATATATATCTACACGCATATCAGATATTCCACCGAGAGCAACAAAGGCCTCCGCCGCACCTACTTTCAGGGCTTCAACCAAGCCTCCGCGTTCAGGACGGAGGACTACAGCGTGATACCTCCCATGGCGGACTTCCGCCGCACCATCTGGTGGCAGCCCGATATCACCACCGATGCCGAGGGCAAAGCCAAGGTGGAGTTCTTCAACAACTCCACCTGCGAGGAGATGTACATCAGTGTGGAGGGAATGACGCCGGACGGGAAGGTGCTGGTGAATGAATAAGAAACTCGACGACGTCAAACTTAAATAAATTGTAGCCAACTTAGAGTTATATTCGCAATCTGCCAGTCAAGGGCGCTGTCAAAGTGAATTTCCATGTTTGTGGTGTCACGATACATCTCCAACTCCCTTTCCGTCGTTTTCTCTCCTTCAAGACCTGCGTTGACCCTCTTCCACAACCTCCAAGTCGATGTCGTCGACGTCGGTGCGTCGATGTCGACGATGTCGGCAAACCGACGTCGACGATGTCGATTTTGAGGTTCTTACATAAACCTTAAGGAGGGTGTTATACGGAGGAGAATGAAGGAGTGGAAGGATGGGGGCAATGAGCGTCACTCGTATACACACTTCAATGTCACTCGTATACAACATCAAACGTCACCAATATACTCAGCTCGATGTCACTAATATTCTCGTTTCTGTGTCAAGGCTATACTCGCTCGTGCTTAAGGGGTATTCTCACTTCTGTTTAAGGGGCATTCTCAAGTCTGTGTAAGGGCTATCCTGAGAAAGAATGAAAAAATGAAGAAATGAAAGAATGAAATGCGCTGCGCTAAATGACAAATGATAAATGACAAAATGGGCTCTTTGGTGCAAAAATGCGCCCCAACTGCAAAATAATTCCTAATTCCTCACCCCTAATTCCTAATTATTCCCTACCTTTGTACCCAAGTTTTTGACGAGCCATCTATTCGGCTGAAAGAATGATGGTGCGTTGAATAACATTTTATTATTCATTTATATACTAAAATTATGTATTTAGATTCAGCAAAGAAGGCAGAGATTTTTGCCGAGTATGGTGCTTCTGCCACCGACACTGGTTCTTGCGAGAGCCAGATTGCACTTCTCACTTACCGTATTCAGCACTTGACTGAGCATGTGAAGGCTAACCACAAAGACCACGTAACCAATCGTGCACTGGTTCAGCTCGTGGGTCAGCGTCGTCGTTTCCTCTCTTATTTGAAGAGAAAGGACATCGAACGCTATCGTGCAATCGTCAAGAAGCTTGGTCTCCGCAAGTAATCGGATATCCAAGAACAAACAACCGCGGCATCCTTGAAGGGTGCCGCGGTTGCTGTTTCAATATCCTTTATTTAAGTTTCGCAAGTGCTCAACTTCTTTAGGAGTTAAGGAGTTAAAGGAGTTATCGCTTCGCTCAGGAGTTAAGCCGTTACCTTGCAAATGAGATTTCCACTAGCCTGAGTATCGGCTTAACTACTTAACGTCAGTTCGGTATAAAAGAAAATGCTTTATTGCGGCAAGCCGCCGAAAGAAAAATATAAAAAAACAGGTGAAAATATAAAAAAACATGATCTATTTATCTATTTTTATTTGTTTTTATCTATTTTTCTTTCGGCGCCAACGGCGCAACTTCTTATACCGAACTCACGTTACTTAACTACTGACTACTTAACTACTTCAGAACCTTTAGCTCGACGAAGTCAAACTTGAGTATCCTTTACAGTTTCACGGTTTGGCTCTTGCCGCTGTAGGTGATGGTCTTTTGTGCACCGCCAGCCACTTTTACGTGGAAAGTGCGTGAAGCTGGCATGCCTTCAAAGGAGCCATTGCGTTTGCCAATGGTGAGGGTTTTCGAATGGTTGTTCCATGTGAGGGTGATGGTGCTGTACTGTCCTTTCTCGTAGTTGTAGTTGTCACCTTCGTCTTCGTAGAGGGTGAAGGTGGCGTCTGCTCCAGGATATACCACAATGTCGAGGTTGTCGAACTTGTTTTCGTTGGCATACTGCACATCAGGACCAAGGGGAAGGATGGAGCCTGCCTTGATGTAAAGGGGTGAATGGTTGAGAGGAGCTGCGGCAGTGATTGTCTGCCCACCATTCAAAAGGGAGTTGGTCCAATAATCGTACCATTGTGCACCTGCGGGAAGATAAACACTGAAAGTCTTTTCTGTCTTCCAATCAACGGGCGCATAGGTCTCACGCTGGAGGTTCTGCTTGTCCCATCCCGACATGGGGTCGGTCTTGACGATTTTCTCTTGTGTGTAAAGCGGGTCAACCACAGGGCAGACAAGCACGTTGTGTCCGAAGAGGTATTGGCGGTTATTGTCCCATGTCTGCTTGTCTTCCTTGAAATCCATGAAGAGGGCACGCATGAAAGAATCGTGGTGTGCGGTCACTTGCCATGACTGGCTGTAGATGTAGGGTAGGAAGCGGTAGCGAAGTTTGACTGCATCGACGAGGGCGTCATAGACGGGTTCTCCTTGTTTGCCGAAGTAGTAGAGCTCGCGATAGATGTCAGCTCCGTGGCTGCGCATCATAGGGGTGAAGGCACCGAATTGCATCCAGCGCACGTAGAGTTCCTGATACTGAGGGTTGCGTGTGGCAGAGTTGTGACCCTGTGTGTTGTAGGAGCCTGCGAAGAAGCCACCGATGTCGGCATTCACGTTAGGGTTAGCGGTGAGGGTGTAGTTAAGACAGATAGGCACTTGCTTGCGGAAGCTATCCCATGAAGAGCCGATGTCGCCGCTCCATGTGTTGGCACCATAGCGCTGCTGACCAGCAAAGTAGGAGCGGGTGAGGATGAAGACGCGCTTGCTGTCGTCGATGGCACGTTGGCTGTCGTACACACCACCCACGGTCATGAGAGGGAAGGCGTTGCGTACGCTACGGAAAGTGCCCATAGCTGTGGGCTGGTCACGCTGTTCGTCAGTCACGTTCATCTGATCGGGGTCAGTGGAGTCCATCCACCATGCGTCGATGCCCATCTTGTGGAGACGGGAGAGGTTTTTCCAATAGATGTCGCGTGCTTCTTTACTATACACGTCGTAACAACGCACGCCACTGGGATAGTCCATGCGTGGAGGCCATTGGGACAGTCCGCTCTGTGGCCATGTCTGGAAGTCAAGTAGCAAGTTCTTCTCCTTCATTTCTTTGAAGGCTTTGGTTTCAGGACCAAAGGATGCCCAGATACTGATGCTCATGTGGGCATGTTGCTTGTGCACTTCATCTATCATCTGTTGTGCGCGGTCAAACTCAGGGTTGAGGAACTCCATCGCATTCCAGTTGTAGTTGCTGCCCCAATATTGCCAGTCCTGAATGATGCCATCGAAAGGCACTTTGAGGTCACGGTATTTGTGCACCACCTCTAACAGCTCATTCTGTGATTTGTAGCGTTCACGGCTCTGATGAAATCCGTAGGTCCACAAAGGGAACATGGGCACTTCGCCAGAGAGATGTCTCATCTCGGCTATCACCCCGTCTGCATTGCCGCCATAGATGAAATAGTAGTCACTCAGTTTGCCTACTTCCGATTCCAACTCCACGTTGCCTGCAACACCTTTTGCAGGAGTGATGAGGTGGGTGGGGGAGTAGTTGTCCCAAAAGATTCCGTATCCTTTGATACTTTGATAGAAATGGGCAAAGTCTTCAAGGTTGCTCTGCTCCATGTGTCGGTTCTCGCCACGCTGTGACATCTTGCCATTTTGTAGAAGACCGATACCATAGATGCCCTCGTCGGCTTCCACGGAGAATGTCTGCTTCACGCGGAATGCACCTGCGTTAGGTCCTGTGGTGATGGGAGTAAGAACGCTTTCGCCGGCTTGGGTGAGAAGATTACCCTTGTTGTCGGCAAAGGTCACCTTACCTGCATCGACAGTGACAGTGAGTGCCGAAGACTTGTAAACGGTGGCATTGCCTTTTTGTGTCAGGCTCACCTTCACCTGCTCTGGCTGCGCAATGACCACAAGCGACTTTTTCCCAGCCTTCTGTCCATTATCGTTCACGATGCGGACGGTGCGGGGTGTGTAGAATTCCACTGTCTGTGCCCAAGTCGTCAGGACGGACAGGGTTACCAAAGATAAAAGAAAGGTTTTTTTCATAAGAATATGAGGTTTTAGTGAATGATTGCTGCAAAGGTAGGGCTTTTCTTCTTTTGGGAAGGAATGATGTGGATGAATCAACAGAGTAGTGTGGTTGATTTCAGTGGGTAATCACGTTGAATCAACAGAGTACTATGGTTGATTTCCCTTTAGTTCTGAGGGGTTCTTTCCAAGGTCTTCCTGGAAGCATTTTGCCATGTAACTCGCTGAACTGAAGCCAGATTGCTCTGCCACTTCTGTTATGGTGAGTGAGGTGGTTTGGATGAGTTGGACAGCGTGGTTCACTCGGATGCCACGGATAAATGCCGTTGGAGTTTTCCCCAGCATGGCAGTCATCTTCTTATAGAGTCCAGTACGGTCCATGCAGAGGTCTTGGGCAAGGCGTTCAACAGTATAGTTGGGCGTGGCAAGATGCTGCTCCACCAATGTCGTGGCACGACTGACCAGCTCGTGGTCAATGGGTATGGTGGCAGCTGTGGCAGGGGGTGTGGAGTGTGTGTCAGAGACGTTGCTGTCGGTGTGCTCACCTTTTCTTTTCCTTCCAAAGAACCACCATAGGAGCATCAAGCACACGAACCCTCCGACACCCGTCAATATCCATACTAAAGGTGTGTGTGATTCAGAAGCGTCGGCATGTCGTCCCACCAACAGTCCGTGGTCATAGGAGCCTATCCACACATTCCCGTTCCTGTCGGTGAAAATGGTGTTTAATCTGCTGGAGGAGATGTAGGAGCCATCCGTCATCAGCACTTGCTCTATCTGCTCCGCTTTTCTGGAAGGCAGGTCTATCTTCCACATGCCGTCGCGACTGACAATGAAGGCAGTGTTGTTATCTGTCAGTGAGATGGTGTGCAGTCGATTGGCACGGAAGATTTCCGTCCAGCGTCGGGTGTGGGTGTCAAATTCCAGACACAGTTTTTGGTCTATCAACTGATAGAAACGTCCTCGAAGGGTGTCGGTGACGACGAGTGAGGTGATGGCGGTGGAGTCAAGCGAGGCTTGTACAGCATACAAAAGACGGTTTCCCTCACTGCATACCACCTCTCCGTTGGCATAGAAACGGTACTGTTTTCCTTGGAACGTCTTGAGGTCGAGCAGCAGGTGGGTGGTGTCTTGCTGAATGAAGAACACGTCGCCTTGGTCATCCACAAACACATCGTCGGCACTGTCGGGCAGACAATCAGGAATGAACTGGAGCTGCTTGTCGTAGCACCATATTTTTCTGTAGTCCTTCACCCACAAACGGTTGTTCTTGTCGGCATAAACGTGATAGGCGCCTTGATAGCCGGGCAAGGGGGTGGATGACAGCGTGTCCTTCGGTATGATTTGGAAACGATGTCCATCCCAAACGTCAATGCTCTGTGGGGTGGTGGCGGCAATCCTTCCGTCGGGCAGTTCGAGGATGTGCAACACGCAGTTGGTGCTCAGTCCATCGCTGGTGTCAAGCGGTGAAAACACCAACTGTTGTGCACAACAAGAGATTGTGCACAGCAGTCCGATGATATGTGAAAACGTCCGCTTCAATTATCTGACATAGATTTTCTTCTGTCCCTGTATGATGATGCCCGTTGATGTGTCCGAAGCAGGTTTGCCGCTCAGGTCATAGCGTTCACCGTTGCTTTCCTTGCCGCTTTGCATAACGGCAGCAGGAGCGTCAATGCCTGTGGCGAGTTCCTCGGACGCCTTCGAACGATTGCCAGCATAATCGACGGCTTTCACTTTATAATAGTAGTGTTTGCCTTCCTCGGCAGTCTTGTCGGTGTAGGAGGTGGTGGCAACACCGCGGGCAATGGTGTTGTATTCAGGTTCTTCACCCTCCTGCTGGGGTACATCGGCACGCAGCACAATGTAGGTCAGCGCGTCATTGTCAACAGGAGCTGTCCATGCCAGTTCCATTCCCTCTGCACCCAGCTCTTGGGCAGTGAGGGTTGTTGGTGCAGCAGGAGCTCGGGTTTCCGCTTTCGAATCGATGGGTTGGAAACGCCAAAGGTATGCCGACTTGGAACGAGCCTTAGGAGATGGTCCCTCTTTCAGGCACACCTCGGAACCCGATGCTGTGTTCGTGCAGTAGAGGTATTTATTGGACAGACGACTGATAATGTAATAGTAACCATCCTGTGCATACTTCAGATACCATTGCTCCTCCAGCAAGTGCTTGCCATCGCCATCGCCCGACCAGCAGATGACGTTGGCTCCCTCGTCAAGGTTCAGGTTCAGCACATTCAGGTGGGAATTCTTGCCTGTGGTCACATTGTCAATAAACCAGTTGGATATGTCGCCAGTGGTATATCCAGGAGTCACCTTCCAGTGTTGCGATGTGCCCGAAGACTGAAGGCTTGAGGTGGTGACGTTCGCATTTCCATACCCAGTAAGCACCTTGCCGCTGTATTGGTTCAAGATGAGGTAAGTGCCATTGATGACACTGGGAGCCACATCTTCGCCCCATGTGATGTCGAACACACGCTCAGCATTGATTTGTCCTTTCTGGTAGCCTGTGCCGCCTGGCACTTCAAACACATATCTTCTTGTAGGGCCATCGCCATTGAAATAAACATCCCTGTCCTTGCTGACAAAAGCAAAAGTGGATGTGGAGGCTTGGCGCTCCGACGAACCGAGATAGCCATGCACCTCACCGGTTGTGTTGTTGCGATACACGGCACCGCACGTCCACGCTGCACGGTTCTCGCCATACCCCAACCGTACCCCTTCGTTTGAGTCGAGGCAGAACTGACCGCGTGCTTTCGAGTCAAAGCCCCACCAGATGCCATTCTCCATGCCGTAGTTTACACCCACGATGGCTTCACCCACATTGTGCAGCTCGTCGGCAGTTGCCACCTTGCCCTCCCTCTTCAGTCGGGTGAAGAAATTGGCATAGTTGTCAAACGAGCCAGCCAACTGGTGCGTGTTGCCCTCGTCCAAATAGTTCCTCAGATAGTAGAACCAAGTCCATGCCTTGTCATTATTCAAGGTGTTGCCGCCACAAACGCGGATGTCCTTGAAGAAGTCATCCGCCTTGATCAGTCTGGCGATGGCAAGGAAATCCCGCTTGGCTTGATCCTCGTCGGTGGCTTGTTCCCATACGAAGTCGGGCTCGTTGAAAGGCGATACGCTTACCACCTTCAGTCCTTGACTCTGCACATACTGCACACTCGCCTTGATGAGCTTGTACCACTCCTGTGGCTTGCCGCGATAGTTTGTCCTGCCCGTATAGTCTCTCTCGTCTGTGTCCAGATAGTTGCCATTGTTGTCGGCAGGACGGAACAGCGCTTCGTGGTCGCAGTTGAGGTTTACCTCTGTCGTGCCTGTCAGCTTGATGAGGTTGCAACGCCACTGCAACTTCTTTTTCTGACGGTCAGTAAGGGAGAATGTGCCGTCGCCATTGTCAGTCACGAGGTCATTGGGTTGGAACGACACACGTCCTGTAGCAAAGTTTCCCTTGCCGATATGCGCCACACCTCGCTTCACATTGAAATCCCAATCCCATGCGGCATCCATGCCCCAATTCACCTTGTATTCCTTGCCAGTGTCAGACAAATCAAAAACGATTTCCACATCAGCCCTTTGTGCTGCTTTCAGATAGTCAGCCCCTGTCTGTGCAGAAGAAGTGAAGAGTGAAAAACTAAAAACTGAAAGTAAAACAAACTTTTTCATATAGGTATGTGTTAGAGTTTCAAAAAATATAGGAAAGTTATCTGCCACGTGGGGCTCGCTATTGCGCTTTCTCGTCCAAGTAGGAATCCTTGAATCCCAAGAAGTAAAGCACGCCATCCAGTCCGATGGTGTTGATGCTCTGCTGTGCATTCGCCACCACACGAGGTTTTGCATGGAAGGCAATGCCCAAACCTGCTTGGGAAAGCATGGGCAGGTCATTTGCTCCATCACCTACAGCGATGGTCTGCTGCAAATCCACTTTCTCCACCTGCGCAATCAGTTTCAGCAACTCCGCTTTCCGCTTGCCATCCACAATCTCTCCCACATAGTTGCCTGTCAGATGCCCTGTCTCGTCTATCTCCAGTTCGTTGGCATACACATAATCAATACCATATTTCTTTTGGATGTATTCGCCGAAGAAGGTGAATCCACCACTGAGGATGGCAATCTTGTAACCATATTTCTTCAGCACATACATCAGTCTGTCCACACCCTCCGTAAAGGGCAGGTTCTCTGCAATTTCCCTCATCACACTCACGTCCAGCCCCTTCAGCAGCCTGCACCGTTCCGTGAAGCTCTCCTTGAAGTCAATCTCACCCCTCATGGCACGCTCCGTGATGGCAGCCACCTGCTCATACACCCCGTTTCTTCTTGCCAATTCATCAATCACCTCCGTCTGAATCAGTGTCGAATCCATGTCGAAACAAATCAGTCGCCGCATTCTGCGGTACATGTTATCTGTCTGGAAAGAACCATCAATCTCCATTTCGCCCGACATCTGCAACAGTGCTCCGTGCAACGCCTCCCTGTCTTTGGGTGTGCCTCGTACCGAAAACTGGATGCATGCCCTCGTCTTCTCCTTCGGATGCAGAATGCTCGCACGCCCAGACAGGCGCTTGATGCCGTCGATGTTCAGTCCTTGTTCCGCAATCAGCCGACTCACCGCCTCAATCTGTCTTGCCTTGAGTCTTCTTCCCAACACTGTCAGGATGTAGCGGTTCTTGCCTTGACGAGCCACCCACGCTTCATACTCTTCCATCGTCACGGGAGCAAACCCTATGTTCACTCCAAGCTCGTTCGCCTTGAACAACAGCTCCTTCATCACATAGCCCGACCTGTCATCTCTCACCTTGATCAGGATGCCCAGCGACAGGGTGGAATGGATGTCAGCCTGTCCGATGTCCTGAATGTCCACATCGTGCCGCGACAGAATGTCCATGATACTGGCTGTCAGCCCAGGGCGGTCTTCGCCAGTAATGCGCAGCAGCATCAATTCTTCTCCCTCACTGCCTCTGGACTTTTCGCCCATCACTTCCAAAGATTGTTCTTTTCCCATATTACATAGATTTAGCTTTCTGTTGCAAAGGTATGGAAAAAAATAGAAAAATGAAAGAATGAGAAAATGAAAAAAGAAAAAAGGAATGAGGAATTATTTCTTTTTCAACGAAAAAAGACGCTGAATAGCAAATAAATCCTCTTTCCTCTTTCCTCTTTCCCAATTCTTCACTATCTTTGTGCACAAATTGAAAGCGTAGAAAGAAATGTATCGGATATTTAAGACTATCAGTGACGTGCTCAGTGGGAAGGCAAGCCTCTTTGTCATTCTCACGGCAGTTGTCACGTTCTTTTTCCCCGTGCTTTTTGAATGGGTGAAAGGCAACACGCAAACCGTGATTCTCGGTATTATCATGCTGACGATGGGTCTGACATTGACTCCCGAAGACTTCAAACTGTTGGCGAAACGTCCGTTTGACATTCTGATAGGAGCGATGGCGCAGTTCACCATCATGCCGTTGGTGGCATTCTCGCTGTCCTGGCTGTTCAGTCAGGTGCCTGCATTTGCCCCTTACAGCACGGCAATGGCCATTGGCATCATTCTCGTGGGCTGCTGTCCAGGCGGTGTGTCGAGCAACATCATGTCGTTCCTCTGCAAGGGCGATGTGGCATACTCCGTAGGCATGACATGCGTTTCCACTCTGTTGGCTCCCGTGCTCACCCCCCTGCTGGTGTTGTGGCTGGCAGGTGAACGGGTGGATGTGGATGCGTGGGGCATGTTCCAGCAAATACTCATTGTGACCATCATCCCCATCGCCATCGGTTTCTTCCTGAATGTGTGGTTGGGGCACAAAGAGGTGTTCAAGAAGATACAAGGTTGCATGCCAGGTGTGTCGGTGGCATGTTTGGCATGCATAGTCGGTGGCGTGGTCACCACGGTTCACGACCCATTGGTGGAAAACGGCATCGTGCTCTTCCTCCTCACCTTCGGCATGGTCTTCTGCCACAACACGATTGGTTATGTGCTTGGCTATTCAGTGGGCAGGATGTGCGGGTTCTCCGTTGCCAAGAAACGTACCCTCTCCATCGAGGTGGGCATGCAGAATGCAGGGTTGGGCACCAACCTTGCCATGACCTTCTTCGTGGCAACCAATCCGATGGCAGTGGTGCCCTGTGCCATATCGTGCGCATGGCACAGCATCAGCGGCACCATACTGGCAAACATCTTTGCCAACAGAGACAAGCATGGATGATGTACGATGGAAGATGTACGATGTATGATGTATGATGGATGATGTACGATGAGTCTGTCAACTGTCAACTCTAAACCCTAAACTCTAAACCCTCAACCCTCAACTCTCAACTCTCAACTCTCAACCCTCAACTCCTAACTCCCAACTTATGGTACTCAACTACATTTGGATTGCATTTTTCCTTTTGGCAGCCCTGTGCGCCATTATTCAGTGCTTCATTGGCAATACAGGCGTATTTGCCGACATCGTAGGTTCCACATTCGAGAACGCAAAGACAGCCTTCGAGATATCCATCGGGCTTACAGGAGTCCTCTCCCTATGGATGGGTATCATGAAAATAGGAGAGAAAGGTGGTGTTGTCAATGTGCTGTCACGTATGCTGAGCCCGCTCTTCACACGGCTTTTCCCTGACATTCCTAAAGGTCATCCCGCTACAGGTCACATCTTCATGAACATCGCAGCCAACATGCTCGGATTGGACAATGCTGCCACACCCTTAGGCTTGAAAGCCATGGAGAGCATGCAGGAACTGAACGTGGAGAAGAACCGTCAGTTGAGAGAATCGCATGGATGGACAGCAGAACAGGAAACCGAGCGAAACGCGACAGCCACCAACCCCATGATCATGTTTTTGGTGCTAAGCCACCTTGGTGGGCATCATCATCGTCAGCATCTACCAGCGCATCAACCTTCTGCAGCCCGTCCTCTTGGGCGTACTTGGCGGCATGTGCCTGTTGGTGGCGGCAACCATTTGGGGCTTCTCGCAGATGGAGAAAGAGACGATGGACACGGTGAGCACACTCGTTGCCAACATCATCCTCTTCGGCATCATCCTCTCCTTCATCATCGCTGGCATGGTGAAGAAAGTGAACGTATATGAAGCGTTCATCGAAGGCGCCAAAGACGGGTTCACCACAGCCATCCGTGTCATTCCCTATCTTGTAGCCATCCTCGTAGCCATTGGCGTCTTCAGAGCTAGCGGTGGCATGGACATTCTCATCAGCGGCATCAACTGGCTTGTCGAACTCTGTGGCGGCAACACCGACTTCGTGGCAGCCCTGCCCACCGCCTTGATGAAGCCCCTCTCAGGTTCAGGCGCACGTGGCATGATGGTCGATGCCATGACCACCTACGGCGCCGACTCCTTTGCCGGTCGTCTTGCCTGCATCTTCCAAGGTTCCACCGACACCACCTTCTACATCCTTGCCGTCTATTTCGGCTCTGTCGGCATTCGCCACACCCGTCATGCAGTCACCTGTGGACTCTTGGCAGATTTGGGAGGCATCCTTGCCGCCATCGCCGTGGCGTACTTCTTCTTTGCGTAGAGCCAAAGAATGGATTATTGAGAACCCTCAGTTCCACGGAGTCAAATGGGCTACCGCGAGGGCGATGCTGGCAAAACAAAAGGCGTCCTGTTCATCAATTTGAACAAGACGCCTTTTACACAGATGGTTCCCCCGCCTCAAAAAGCAAATCAGCACACCTGACTGCCGCCTTTCACAGGCTTCTCCACGGTGGTCACGCTGATGCTGCCGTCGTAGTTCTCTGCGGAGAGAATCATGCCTTCGCTGACCAGTCCGTTCTTGAACTCGCGAGGAGCCAGATTGGCGATGAAGAGCACCTGCTTGCCCACGAGCTGTTCAGGCTCATACCATTGTGCGATGCCGCTGACGATGGTGCGTCCCTTCGGAGTGCCGTCGTCCAGCTTGAACTTGAGCAGCTTCTTCATCTTGGGCACACGCTCACATTCCAGCACGGTGGCTACACGGATGTCGAGTTTGGTGAAATCATCGAATGCCACAGTTTCCTTCACGGGAGCCACCTCTGCATTCGCAGCCTCGTTCGCCTTGATGGTGGCTTCGAGTTTATCGGTTTGGAACTTGATGGTGTCATCCTCAATCTTTGAGAAGAGCAGACTTGGTTTTCCGAGTTGCTTGCCAGCAGGCAGAAGGTTGGTCTTGCCAAGGTCTTCCCAGTTCAGGCTCTCCATGTTAATCATCTCGCGGAGTTTTGCTGATGAGAAAGGAAGGAATGGCTCAAACGCAATGGCGAGATTGGCTGTGAGTTGCAGAGAGATGTAGATGATGGTCTTCACACGTTCAGGGTCGGTCTTGATGACCTTCCAAGGCTCTTCGTCGGCAATGTACTTGTTGCCGATGCGGGCGAGGTTCATCGCCTCCTTCTGAGCCTCGCGGAACTTGAAGCCCTCGATGAGTTTCTCCACATTGTCTTTCACGGAGGCAAACTCAGCCAGTGTTACCTTGTCGCTCTCGGTCAGTTCGCCACATTCGGGCACGATGCCGTCGTAGTATTTCTGGGTAAGTTGCAGGGCGCGGTTCACGAAGTTGCCATACACAGCCACCAGTTCGTTGTTGCAGCGAGCTTGGAAGTCTGCCCACGTGAAGTCGTTATCCTTCGTTTCGGGCGCATTGGCGGTGAGCACATAGCGCAGTTCGTCCTGACGGTTGGGCAGTTCCTCCAGATATTCGTTGAGCCAAACGGCGTAGTTTTTTGATGTTGAAATCTTGTTGCCTTCGAGGTTGAGGAACTCGTTGGCAGGCACATTGTCGGGCAAGATGTAGTCGCCATGTCCTTTCAGCATTGATGGGAAGACAATGCAGTGGAAGACGATGTTGTCCTTGCCGATGAAGTGGATGAGACGTGTCTCCTCATCCTGCCACCATTTCTGCCAAGTCCCCCATTTCTCGGGCTCCTTCTCACAGAGTTCCTTCGTGTTGCTGATGTAGCCGATGGGGGCATCAAACCACACATAGAGCACTTTGCCTTCTGCGCCTTCCACTGGAACGGGGATGCCCCAATCGAGGTCACGCGTCACGGCACGTGGCTTCAAACCGCCATCCAGCCAACTCTTGCACTGACCATACACGTTGCTGCGCCATTCGGGGTGTCCTTTCAGAATCCACTCCTCCAACCACTCCTGATACTGCTCCAATGGCAGGTACCAGTGTTTCGTGGCTTTCTTCACCAATGGGTTGCCGTTGATGGCATTGACGGGGTTGATGAGTTCTTCAGGAGAAAGCGTTGCGCCGCACTTCTCGCACTGGTCGCCGTAAGCACCCTCTGCATGGCAGCGTGGACACTCACCCTTGATGTTACGGTCGGTGAGGAACTGCTTGGTCTCCTCGTCGTAGAACTGCTCGGAGGTGATTTCCACGAATTTGCCTTCGTCATAGAGCTTCTTGAAGAAGTCGGCGGCAAACTGGTGGTGTGTCTTGCTGGTGGTGCGGCTGTAGATGTCGAAGCTGATGCCGAAGTCGGCAAAAGACTTCTTGATGATGCTGTGATAGCGGTCCACCACATCCTGCACGGTGCACCCCTCCTTCTTGGCACGGATGGTCACGGGCACTCCATGTTCGTCGCTTCCACACACAAACAAAACGTCACGTCCTTTCAAACGCAGGTAACGTGCATATATGTCGGCTGGCACATACACACCAGCCAAGTGTCCGATGTGTACAGGACCATTGGCATAAGGCAGTGCTGCCGTTACGGTAGTTCTCTTGAAGTTTTTCTGTTCCATGTTGATGATTGATTGTAATTTGGGTGCAAAGGTACGAAAAAGTTTAGAGTTTAGGGTTTAGAGTTTGGAGTAAATTGTATTGCAAGATGAAAAAACGCGTCGGATGATAAAAAACTTAACGCTGTAAACTCTAAACTCTAAACTTTTTCCTACCTTTGCATTATCATTAACTCAACTTTGACTTCGTCGAGCTAAAATTACTCGACTTTCAGATGTTTGGATATGTTTTCTTTGACTACGGATTACACGAATTTCACGAATTCTTGCCATGCGGACAGAACGTTGATTTCTCGAAGCCGTGGACGGCAACTAATTTCACGAACCATCCGGCTTGCACCGCGTCAGCATTGGCTTCGCCTTCCTCCGACGCGTCTTGGTCATTCATGCGAACAAGATGGTATTCCCTGCTCCGTCGGTTTGTGAAATTCGTTGTACAGAAAGTGCTTTGTGTAATAATTATCTCCACGCCGAATGGCAAATTTGTGAAATTTGTATAATTCGTAGTTGAAAATAACACGTTAAGAACACCCGAAACTTAAATTATTAACAATCGATTTGTATGCAAGCAATTATTTTGGCAGCCGGAATGGGGCGCAGATTGGGCGAACTGACGAAGGAGAACACCAAGTGTATGGTGGAGGTGAATGGTGTGCGGTTGATTGACCGGCTTTTGGGACAACTGTCTGGGCTCTCGTTGCGTCGTGTCATCATCGTGGTGGGCTATCAGGGTCAGAATCTGATGGATTATATTGGACACCGCTATGACGGGCGATTGACCATCGAGTATGCGGAGAATCCCATTTATGACAAGACCAACAATATCTATTCGCTTTCGCTGGTGAAGGAGAAGATGCTGGAGGATGACACGTTGCTGATTGAGAGCGACTTGATTTTCAGTGACAGGTTGTTTCAGATGATTCTGGAAGACGAGTACCCCAACGTGGCATTGGTGGCGAAGTATGAGTCGTGGATGGATGGCACGATGGTGCGCATTGATGAGGCTCGGAACATCGTGAATTTCGTGCCGAAGAAGGCTTTCAGATATGAGGATGTGGATGAGTATTACAAGACGGTGAACATCTACAAGTTCTCACGTGATTTCTGCGAACAGAAGTATGTGCCCTTCTTGGAGGCTTATTGCCACGCATTGGGCAACAACGAATATTACGAACAGGTTTTGCGCGTCATCACGCTGCTGGATTCTGCTGAATTGAAGGCTTTGCCGGTTGGCGATGAGAAGTGGTATGAAATTGATGACATTCAGGATTTGGACATTGCAGAGACCATCTTTGCAGAGGGGGATGAGATGATTCACCGTTTCAACTACCGTTATGGTGGACACTGGCGATTCCCGAAGATGCTGGATTACTGCTACCTTGTCAATCCTTATTTCCCCACCCGCCGCATGAAGGACGAGCTGCGCTCCAGCTTTGACACCTTGCTGACGGAATACCCTTCGGGCATGTATGTCAATTCTCTGTTGGCAGGTAAGTATTTCGGTGTGCGTCAGGACTATATGGTGGTGGGCAATGGCGCTGCCGAACTCATCAAAAGCCTGATGGAACAGTGTCAGGGAAAGATGGGCGTGGTTTATCCCACTTTTGAGGAGTATCCCAACCGTCTGGAGAAGGATGCAATTGTCTCATACATCCCCGATGGTGAGGATTTGCAATATGACGAGCAAGACTTGATGACGTTCTTCGCAGATAAGGATATCCAGCACTTGCTGCTGATCAATCCCGACAATCCTTCCGGCAATTTCATTCCGATGGAGGGACTGCTTCGTCTCCTGAAATGGGCGAAAGAACGGGGCATTCAGCTGATTGTGGATGAGTCGTTTGTGGATTTCAGCGATGATTTTGAACATAACACCTTGTTGCGAAACGATATTTTGGAGGATAATCCACATTTGGCAGTGATGAAGAGCATCTCGAAATCGTATGGCGTGCCGGGTTTGCGTTTGGGAGTGCTGGCGTCTGCTGATGTGGAGCTGATTCGCAGGATTCGCAAGGACATCTCCATCTGGAACATCAATTCCTTTGCAGAGTTCTACATGCAGATATTCGGCAAGTATGAGAAGGAGTACAAGCAGGCGTGCCATCAGTTCATTGCTGAACGCAGACGTTTCGAAGCCTTGTTGAAGGAGATTCCTTACATTCGCCTTATTCCCACACAGGCAAACTTCTTCTGTCTGGAAGTCATTGAAAAGTATTCTTCAGCAGAACTGACCAAATTGCTGCTGGAGCGATATAACATCATGGTGAAGGACTGCAATTCAAAGACTTCGCTGAAAGGTAGGAATTATATCCGCATCTCCGTGCGTGACGAGCAAGACAATGATGCGCTGATTGCGGCATTGAGGGAGTTGCGCTGCGCTAAATGAGAAATGAGAAATGAAAAATGATAAATTAGGGGAATGAAGGTCTGTATTTGTGGAGGTGGTAATTTAGGTCATGTGGTGGCGGGATTTCTTGCTGCCAAGAGTGATTGTGAGGTGAGTGTGCTGACTCGTCGCCCTGAATGTTGGCAGCAGCAGTTGAGCATCACGACACCCGATGGTGATACGCTGCATGGAAACATTCAACAGATTACGGCATCGGCAGAGGAGGTGGTGAAGGAGGCTGATATGGTGCTGCTTTGCTTGCCAGGATTCCTCATCAAAGAGATGTTGCAGACCATCAAGCCTTTCTTGCAGCCAGGCGTGGCAGTGGGCAGTGTGGTGAGCAGCACGGGCTTCTTCTTTCATGCATTTGAGGTTTTGCCACCTCAAACACCCCTGTTCGGTTTTCAGCGGGTTCCATTCATCTCCCGTGTTACGGAGTACGGAAAATCTGCAGCGCTTTTAGGTTATAAACCTTCCCTTTCCATCAGCGTGGAGCAGACAGACAATAAGGAGTCGCTGCGACAGACCATCGAGCAGCTCTTTCATGTGCCTGTACAGTTGTTGAAAAACTACTATGAGGTGAGCCTCACCAACAGCAATCCCATCTTGCATCCATCCCGTTTGTACAGCATGTGGAAAAACTGGAAGGAGGGAGTGGTTTATCCCACGCAGACACTGTTTTATGAGGAATGGACGGATGAGGCTTCGGAACTGCTCATCGCAATGGATAAGGAGTTTATGACGCTTTTGGACACTTTGCCCGTCACAAAAGGAAGCATTCCGACCATTTTGGATTATTACGAGAGTCACGATGCTGTTTCCCTTACACGAAAATTGCGTTCCATTCAGGCATTCATGGGCATTCCATCCCCGATGAAGAAAGTGGAGGGCGGTTTTGTGCCAGACTTCCAAAGCCGCTATTTCACAGAAGACTTCCCTTACGGTTTGCAGCTCATCAAGAATTTGGCACAGCAACAGGGCGTGCTAACCCCGACGATAGATCAAGTGCTGAAATGGGGCACTCAACATATCCAGCAAGCCTCTCTTCGTGAGCGGTTCAATCCCGATGGTTCACAACTGCGCAGTTTGCAGCTTCGCATGCTGGACATCCTGCTCGAAATAGACCGCATCTGCAAGAAACACCAGATTTGTTACTGGTTGAGCAGTGGCACGCTTATTGGTGCTATGCGGCATGGCGGGTTCATTCCATGGGATGATGACCTCGACATCGAGATGATGCGTGAAGACTATGTGAAACTGATGAAAGTGCTGCCTGAAGAGCTTCCCGACTGGCTTGCCTTGCAAAACAGCGATACGGATCCCCATTACTTCTTTTTCTATGCGAAGATACGTGACAGACGTTCCAAGATGCTGGAAAACACCAACTATGACCGCATCTGGAAGGAACAAGGCATCTATATCGACATCTTCCCGATGGAAAGGCATCCGATAGGCTTGCACAAGTTCACGGAAAAGACTGTTGGACACATGTATAAGATTTGGCGCACCAGCACCGACGATGCCAAGAGCATCATGCAGGTACGCCGCATCTTCGACTTCAACGACAAGTTTCTCTTTCCCTGCTTACGCTTCATCTGCCGTTTGCTCCCCAACAAGGTGGTAACCAGCGGTATGGGCATCCCTTATCACAATCCTCGCTACGAAGAGGAGATTTTCCCCTTGACCACGCACGAATTTGAAGGTCACGAACTTCCAGTGCCCAGAAATGCCGATGCCCACCTTCGCCATATCTATGGGGATTATATGCAGCTCCCCGATTTGAATAAGCTCGCACCACATATGGCAAAGCTGGAGATGTGGTGAAAAGTGATAGTCCCCTCTTTGCCGTCCTCAGAAAGGGCACTTTCTTCGGTCGCTCCCGACAGCGCAACATTTAGTTGCCCTGTTTCATCGCTCGCTACCCCCAAGGGGGAGAGATTGCCATACGGGGTGTAAGCATCGCATGATGAAAAAGGAAAGGTCAGCAGAATAACTGCTGACCTTTCTTTGTTTTATGTAATATCTTTCGATTAGAAGCTTACGTAAGCACCGAAAGAGATGTTGTTAGCAAGACCAATGCTGAATTCGTTAGTCTTAGTGTCACCAACCTTACCGAAGTCGTAACCGAGCTTACCAACGTGTGCAACGAGGCTCACCTTGTCGCTAAGACCGTAAGCGATACCAGGCTTGAAACCAAGCTCCCAAGCGTTACCATTGTCTTCGATACCGCTGTAGTGGATGTACTTGTAAGCGAAACCACCGTCAACGAAGAAAGTGAAGTCACCAGACTTAACGAACTTGTAACGAACGTATGGGTTGAGGATGAAAGTGTTTCTGTTTGCATCAGCAAGAGCACCAATTGAATAGTCGTCCTTGTCGTTGAAGCTCAGATAAGCGTCACCGTTACCATTGAAGTGAGTGAAACCAATGCCTACAGCAATGTCAAACTTGTCGTTGAGAGTGTAACCAATTTCAGGGAGAAAGCTGAAATTAGCGCCAGTGCCCTGCTTGTCGCCGTCAAATGTAGTCTTACCTGCGCTGAAACCTACTTCACCGCCGACCCAAACTTGTGCGTTAGCTGAAAGAGATGCAACTGCTACGAGAGCAGCAAGAATCATTTTTTTCATAATTTTCTCATTTAATCAATTAGTTTTTCCTACTCTGTTAACAACGTCATTCTGAGGTTTTCGGATTCCCCTCATAAAGGATGACGGTGCAAAGATATGCCCTTTTCATATACCTACCAACAATTTTTAACAAAAAACAACCTTAATGAACAACAATGGATACAAAAGGAACAAAATCAAAGTGTAAACAGTAGTTTTTCATCACATTATGTGCAAAAAACGTGAAATGGTGTATAGAGTCTTCACAAAAGGGAGGTTGTGACGTAAAAAGATACCCGTATTCGGAAAAAAGTGGAAAAATTTGTTTTTTCTCTCACTTATTCCTACCTTTGCATGCTTTTAACATTGAATTATGGGAGATAGCAACGAATATAAATACTTAACGAAGATTGATTATCCGATTGACCTGCGTAAGTTGAAGGTGGAAGAATTGCCAACCGTGTGTGAGGAGTTGAGGCGCGATATTATTGAGGAGTTGGCAACGAATCCGGGGCATCTGGCTTCCAGCCTTGGTGCAGTGGAGCTGACGGTGGCGTTGCATTATGTGTTTAACACCCCTTACGACCGCATTGTGTGGGACGTGGGACATCAGGCATACGGGCACAAGATATTGACGGGACGTCGTGACAGGTTTTGCACCAATCGAAAACTGAATGGGCTGAAACCGTTCCCACATCCGGATGAGAGCGAATATGACACGTTCTGTTGCGGACATGCCAGCAATTCCATCTCAGCTGCGTTGGGTATGGCAGTGGCTGCAAAGATGAAGGGCGAGGACAGAAAGGTGGTGGCAGTGATTGGCGATGGTGCCATGAGCGGTGGCTTGGCTTTCGAGGGACTAAACAACACAGCTGGTACGCCCAATGATATGCTGATTGTGCTGAACGACAACAATATGTCGATTGACCGCAGTGTGGGTGGTATGCGAAAGTATCTTGTGCGGTTGACCACAAACACCACCTATAACAATATTCGATATAAGCTTTCAAAGAAGCTGTTTGGGTGGGGCATCCTGAACGAGAAGCGCCGCAGGGGACTCATCCGACTGAGTAACAGCGTGAAGTCTGTCTTGGCTCGACAGAAGAATGTTTTCGAGGGTATGGACATCCGTTATTTTGGTCCTGCCGATGGAAATAATGTGGTGGAGCTGGTGCGCATCTTGCAGGTCGTCAAGGAGATGAAGGGGCCTAAATTGCTCTACATCCACACCACGAAAGGTTATGGTTATGCACCTGCTGAGGAGGATGCGACCATTTGGCATGCTCCAGGAAAGTTCGACCCCGACACGGGCGAGCGTATCAAGAGTGAGAGCGATCGTCCGTGCCCTCCGAAGTTTCAGGAGGTGTTTGGCAAGACTTTGCTGGAACTGGCTCAGAGGAACGAGAAGATCGTGGGAGTGACTCCTGCCATGCCGACGGGCTGTTCGATGAACATCATGATGAATGCCATGCCCGACCGTGTGTTTGACGTGGGCATTGCCGAGGGGCATGCGGTGACGTTCTCGGGGGGTATGGCTAAGGACGGGCTGCTGCCTTTCTGCAACATCTATTCGTCGTTCATGCAGCGTGCCTACGACAATATCATACACGATGCAGCTACGATGCGTCTGAACATGGTGCTGTGTCTGGATCGTGCAGGACTGGTGGGTGAGGATGGTTCTACGCATCACGGAGCTTTCGATTTGGCTTTCTTGCGTCCCATCCCGAACTTGACCATCGCGTCGCCCTACAACGAGATGGAACTGCGTCGCCTGATGTACACGGCTCAATTGCCGGACAAGGGCGTGTTTGTCATCCGTTATCCCCGTGGCAGAGGCAACACGGTGGATTGGCAGTGTGAGCTGGAGGAGGTGCCTGTGGGCAAGGGACGCAAGTTGAAAGAGGGCAAGGACATTGCCGTACTGAGCATCGGTCCTCTGGGAGTGGAGGCTGAGAAGGCGATTGCCATTGCAGAGCTGAAGTCGCTGAACACCAACCCGTCTGAACCATTAAACATTGCACATTATGACATGCGCTTCCTGAAGCCGATTGACGAGGAGATTCTGCATGAGGTGGGCAAGAACTTCAAGAAGGTGGTGACGGTGGAGGATGGCGTGATAGCCGGTGGACTGGGCAGTGCGGTGCTGGAATTCTTTGCCGACCATGGTTATGAAGTGGAAGTGAAACGCATAGGCATCCCCAACCAATTTGTGATGCACGGCACTGTGGCTGAGTTGCGACAGATTTGTGGTATGGATGCGCAGAGCATAGCGGAGGTATTGATATGAAAATCGTGATTGCTGGTGCGGGTGCCGTGGGCACTCATTTGGCACGCATGTTGTCGAACGACCGTCAGGATGTGGTGCTTATTGATGCAGACGAGGGGAAACTCTTTCGTCTGGGCAGCGAATTGGACATCAAGACGCTGGTGCGCGAACCCTCGTCCATTCAGGGTTTGCAGGATGCAGAGGTGAATCGTGCGGATTTGTTCATTGCCGTGACACCCAACGAGAGTGAGAATCTGGCTTGTGCCGTGCTCGCACGACAGTTGGGGGCGAAAAGGACTGTGGCACGAGTGGATAACTACGAATATATGAAGCCCGAAAATCTTGGACTGTTCAAGAACATGGGCATCGAGTCGCTGATTTATCCCGAACTGCTGGCTGCGGAGGACATCAAGGCGAGCTCTCGTTACAGCTGGGTGCGTCAGATGTGGGAGTTCAACAATGGTGAACTGCTGTTGCTGAGTGTGAAGATGCACGATGCCAACCCTATCGGTGAGAAGGAAATCAGCAATAAGGACAATCAGTTGGTGGGGCACACCTTGAAGGAGATAGGTATGGCGCATGGGCACAATTTCCACGTGGTGGCGATTAAGCGTGACGGCGAAACCATCAGCCCTTATGGTGATGAGAAGATTCTGCCGCGCGACCTTGTGTTTTTCATGACCACCAAGGAGAATCTGACGGAGATTAGGCACTTGACGGGCAAGGATGACTATCCAGCCGTGAAGAACAGCCTCTTGATTGGCGGAGGAAAGCTGTCGGTGCGTGCCACATGGAAACTCGCCACCATCCACGACAGCATCAAGCTGATTGAGCCTGACAGGAAACGGACGGAAGAACTGCAGTCGCTTGTGTCGCCCAAGACGATGATTCTGGAAGGGGAGGGCTACGACATGGACTTGCTGAATGATGAGGGCTATGGCAACATGGAGGCGCTCATTGCCTTGACCGATAATGACCAACAGAACATCCTTGCCTGTGTGGCTGCTCGTCGTAGGGGCATCCGAAAGACGATTGCTCAGGTTGAGAATCTCGACTATTTCGACATGGCGGATGACCTCGACATAGGCACCATCATCAACAAGAAGCTGATTGCTGCCAGCCACATCTACCGTATGCTCCTGAAGGGCGATGTGGACAACGTGAAGATGCTCACCATTGGCAATGCCGACGTGGCTGAGTTTGTGGTGAAGGCGGGTTCGAAGGTGACGAAACAGAAGGTGATGGACTTGCATTTCCCTTATGGCGTGAATATCGGAGGCATGTCAAGGGACGGAAAATCCATGCTGGTGGGTGGCGGCACTCAATTGCAAGCTGACGACAAGGTGGTGGTCTTCTGTGTGGGCAACACGCTCAAGAAACTGGATAAGTTTTTTAAATAATTCATAATTCATAATTCATAATTTGGAGTTTGCAAGGCATATTTTTCTTTTAGTTTTTAATTTTCAACTTTCAAACAAATGGTCAACTGGAAACTCATAGCGAAAATCATGGGATTTCTCCTTTTTATCGAGGCGGGACTGATGATGTTGTGCCAGTTTGTTAGTTGGATATACGGTGAGGGTGTGAAAGCATTCTCTCCTGCCATTGTCCTTGCATTGGTGCTGGGTGTGGTGGGTGTGCTGCTCGGACGGCGTGCCGGCAAGAAGATGGGCAGAAAGGACGGATACATCGTGGTGTCTTTTGTGTGGACACTCTTCACCCTTATCGGCATGATACCCTTCCTGCTTGACGGGCATGTGCCTGATGTGGCAAGTGCCTTCTTTGAAACCATGTCGGGCTTCACCAGTACGGGAGCCACCATCATCGATGACCTTGATGCCATACCTAAGGGCTTGCTCTTTTGGCGAAGCCTTACACAGTGGATAGGGGGTATCGGTATTGTGTTCTTCACCATTGCCATCTTGCCAGCCTTTGGTGTGGGTGAGGTGAAACTTTTTGCGGCAGAATCGACAGGACCTCTCCGTGACAAGGTGCATCCGCGCATCTCGGTGGCGGCTAAGTGGATTGGCGGCATCTATGTGATGTTGACGCTGCTTTGCATTCTTGCGCTGCTGCTCTGTGGAATGCCCGTATTCGATGCTGTCAACTATTCACTCTGTACCACTGCCACAGGAGGTTACGGCACCCATTCAGCCTTGTTGGGCGACTATTACCACTCACCTGCCATTGAGTATGTGCTTATTTTCTTCATGTTCGTTTCGGGCGTGAACTACACATTAATATATTATACCATTCTCAAAGGCAGGGTGAAGAAGTTTTTCTCTGATGCCGAATTGAAAGCCTATCTCATCATCGTGTTGGGGGCTTCACTGATATGCACCGTGGTGCTGATGTTGTGCAACACTGTCAATGATTTGGAAGAAGCCTTGCGCCAAAGCTTGTTTACAGTCATTTCCATGCAAACCACCACGGGATTGGCAACGGTGGATTACACGTTGTGGCCTGTGCAATTGATGCCCGTCATCTTGTTTGTCATGTTTGCGGGTGCCTGCTCGGGAAGCACCTGCGGCGGCTTCAAGTGTGTGCGTCTCAGCATCATCTATAGGGTGCTGAAGAATGAGTTCATCCACATTCTTCATCCTCGTGCAGTCACACCGGTGCGGATGAACGGAAATATTGTTCCCTCCAAGGTTGTGCAGACACTCATGGGCTTTGTGGCACTCTTTGTTTGTGCCTTGTTTATGGGTGCATTCGTTCTGGCACTCACAGGTGTTGACCCTAACGACGTGCACCCTAATTTCGACTACTATGAGGCATTTGGCATTGCCATGTCAAGCATCAGCAATGTGGGACCAGGCATGGGATATTATGGCCCTGTAAATTCATGGGCGATTCTCAGTCCTGAAGCCAAGTATGTCTGCTCTTTCCTCATGCTTATCGGACGTCTGGAGATTTTCCCCATCATCATCCTTTTCACTCGTGGTTTCTGGACTTCGCGTTGAATAAAAAGCCGATGCATTCGCGCAGAATCTTGGCACCAAAAAGCCAAAGGGAACCGAGGTAGAGAAGGGCGGCGAGAAGGATGCGGCAGAGAAGCAGCAATGGTTTGTTCTCTATCCAACACGTGGCGAAATAAGTGATGACCATCGTGGCGGCAGCAATGAGGAGAAAGGGGAGAATGTCCTTCAGTGCCGAGAGGAAGGGATAACGAATTTCCTGATGGAGGAAACGGTGCCAGATGCCTGTCCAAAGAATGATGATGGCAACATAGGCAATGACCATCAGATCAATATTGTGAAAAGAAAAGTGGAAGGTGAACAGCGAAAAATCCAAATTGTTCCCCAAGGTGGAAATCATCAGGATGGTGCCCAAAATGGCACAACCTTGGGCAATCACATTCCACATGTAAACATCAGACTTACCACGTGAAATGATGAGATTGTAGTAGAGAGTGGCGATGGGAAGGAAGGCTCCACCGATGCAGAGGATTTGCATGAGGTGGGCGGACGGCAACCACTTCTCCTTGATGAGTGTGACGATGAATTCGGGTGCTACAAGCGATAGCCCGAACATGAGAGGGAAGGAGATGAAGCTGGTGAAACGGAGCATTTTGGAAAAGGCACGACGAAGTCTTTCAAGGTCGTCGCCCACTTCGACAAAGGTGGGCTGAGCCACCCCTTGCACCATGCCGGTGATGGTGTTGGCTCCCATGGTGTTCCACTTGTTGGCTTGGGAATAGGTGCCCACCTCCACCTTAGTGTAGAGCTTTCCGAGGACGAGGGAGAAGATATTGTTGTTTACTTGGTTGATGATGCTGGTGATAAGCATCTTGCAAGAAAATGGGAACATTTCCTTGATGGGCTTCATGCTAAATTGCCAGGAGGGGCGGAAATGGGAGAGCATCCAACTGAGGATGCTGACCATCAGGTTGAAAGTGATGGTCTGTGTGGCAAGTCCCCAATAAGCCATGCCGTTATATGCCATTACGATGCCTACAGCACCCGACACAAGTAAGGAAACAATCGCCATGATGGCGAGTTCTTTCTGTTTGATTTGGCGGAACAGGATGGCACGTGGCACGATGCTGAACGATGCAATGAAGAAACTGATGAAATAGTAGCGTGAGAGGTCTGTCAGGATAGGTTCATGGAAGAAGTAGGCAATGAATGGTGCACAGAAGAAGAAGAGGATGTAGAGGACGAGGCTGACACTGATGTTGAACCAGAAGACGGCATTGTAATCGTGGTGGGTGGCATCGCGTTTGTTGGTCAAAGCAGTAACGAAACCACTATCTTGTAGGGAGTTGGCAATAAGGGTGAAGATGGTGAGCATCCCAATCAAGCCATAGTCGGCTTGGCCGAGCTTACGTGCCAAGACAATGCCGAACACAGCATTCAGCACCTGCATGGCTCCGTTGTTCAGGGCTCCCCACATGAAACCACGAGCCGTTTTCGATTTCAGGTCAGTTGTAGGCATTGACAATTTGTCCGTTAAAGTTGATTCGGTAGCGGTAAAGTCCGCGACGTGTACTCAATTGTGCATTTTCAGGTACTTGGTAAATGACTCCGTAATTGTTTAGGTCGTAGCTGACTCCACATTTGGCACATTTGGCATGTCCGTCGGCAGTGAGCGTCAACCGTCTGTCTGAGCGGTCACAGATGGGACAGGCGAGGTCGTAGCAGAGGGCTTCGCCAAAGTTACTGGTGCCCACGATGAGACCTCCCAATCCAAGCCCGAAATTATTGCTTAATTGGTCAACGGGATAATACCCTTTAAGTCCAGTGCTGCTGACGAGTTCTATCTGGGTTTTGCCCTCCATAGCACGTTTCCGAATACTGGCAAATTGTCCGTAATTACCCATCACATTGAACAACACATCTGCCCTCAACACGTCGAAGGCACAATACACATGTTCACGGTTGGAGAAAGTGCTGGTGGCGTCATCGCTGCATCCGTAAAGTGTGAGCAGCAGACAAAGAAGTACGGTGAATTTCTTCATGGTCAAAACCAAAGTAAGGGGGTGTTGATGATGTTGTTGATGCGTTCCATCTCTTCCTCGCTGAAGGTGAGATGATCGAGTGCCGCAAGGTTACTTTCCAATTGTGCCACCGATGAGGTGCCGATGATGCAGCTCGTCACACGCTCGTCTGCCAGCACCCAGGCGAGTGCCATCTGTGCGATGCTCTGTCCGCGCTCCTCGGCAATGACGGCGAGTTTCTTCACAGCCTCCACACGTTCGGGCGTCACTTGGCTCTGCTGCAGGAAACCAGTGCTCCGTGCTGCACGGCTGCCTTCGGGAATGCCATTGTTGTACTTCCCCGTCAGCAAGCCCTGCGCAAGGGGTGAAAAGCAGATGATGCCACTGCCGTTGTCGGCGGCTATCTGGAAGTTGTTCATCTTGGCCTTGGGGTCGAACATGGAACAGCGGTACTGACTCAGCAGACAGGGCACATGCGCCTCCTTCAGGATGTCGTAGCACTTCTGTTGCAACTCTGGCGGATACTTCGATATGCCCACATAGAGTGCTTTTCCTTGCCTCACAAGGTCGATGAGTGCCTGCATGGTCTCCTCGATGGGGGTCACACCATCATATCGATGGCTGTAGAAGATGTCGAAATACTCCAAGCCCGTCCTTTTGAGGCTCTGGTCGCACGAGGCGATGAGGTTCTTCCTGCTGCTGTTGCCGCCATACACCCCAGGCCACATATCATGTCCCGCCTTCGACGAGACGAACATCTCATCGCGATAGCTGGTCAGATTGTTCCTCAGGATGCGTCCGAAGTTCTCCTCTGCCGACCCCGGCACAGGCCCATAGTTGTTTGCCAAATCAAAATGACAGATGCCCGCATCAAATGCCCTCACCACCATCTGTGTGGCGGTGCTGAAGTCATCGACCGACCCGAAGTTGTGCCAAAGCCCCAGGCTTAGCACAGGGAGCTGCACTCCCGAATGTCCACAGTATCTGTACTGCATACCTCTTGTTCGTTTTGTCGGTTGCAAAGTTACGACTAATCCTCTTATTCGCCAAATTTTCCATCGATAAACTCATTGCCCTGCGTGGTTTTATGGCATTGCCTCCGATGGCTTCGGGGCAAAGTCTCTGATGAGGTGCTTCCACTGCCTCAAAAACGACATCGACGACGTCGGTTGACCGATGTCGTCGATGTCGGCAAACCGACGTCGTCGATGTCGGTTTGGGAAGTGTGGAAGAACCGTTCGGGTGGTCCTTCTTTTATGTCGGTAGGGTTTATTTCATCTGCTCTAATAGGTGTACCAGTTGGTCAAGGTCGCGGGCATCTATTTCCAGGTCCAGCAGATGGCCTTCACGGTTGAAGAGTTTGTAGGTGGGGAAACTGTGAACATCGAGGTGCCGCTCGATGGCATTCTGCTGCAATGCAGGGAGGTTGTAGTGAGCTACGTTGTCACCGCTCACGTTGTATTCCTTGATGACGTTCTCCCACGATTCTTGAGGACTCTGGTTGGCCAGATAGAGGAACTCGATGTCATAGTCTTTCAGCCTTGCATATTCTTCGGTAGAGTGGGAGAGAGCTTCCTTGCAGGGAGCGCACCATGTGCCCCAGATGTCGAGCAGGACGAACGCTGCATAGCCGTGATATATACCACCGTCTCCGTCTCCTTCAACTCCACCTTCGTCACGTCAAGGCACAGGTTAAAGAACCCGTCGCCATAACTGTTTCCAAACTCCGTGGTGGGCTGTTCCCACACAATCGCTTTCTCCTTTGCCCATCCTGTCAGCGTGACAAGCACAAGCAGGAGGGTGATGATGGTTTTCTTATTCATGTTTTATTCAATATTCAGTGCTTTCTTGATGATGGGTTCCAGTTCTTCAGCATCCGTAGAGGTGGAGAGAATGGTGCCGTCGCGGTCGATGAGGAACATGGCACCTCCGCCATTGTCGGCTCCGTTTTTGCGCCACACATCGTTTTCGTCGTTCAGTTCCAAGAGGCTCTGCCAAGGATAGCCGTCTTTCTTCGCTGCGTTTTCCATATCCTCTCGCTTGCTTTCACGGGCAATGGCAACGACCGTGAATCCCTTATCCTTATATCGTTCATAGACGGGAATCATGGCCTTGCTGTGCCGACGGCAGGGACCACACCACGATGCCCAGAGGTCAATGAGAGCAACCTTTCCTCGGATGAGTGAGGAAATGGGAACGATTTGACCATCGGTGTTGCGGACATTGTAGTCGATGTAGGGCTTGCCGGGCTGAAAGCGAAGGGCTGTCAGGGCTGTGGTAATCTGCTCGTGAATGGGATGACCCTTGTACAAATTGTATAGTTTTGATTCGTATAGTGCGACCATTTGCTCATGGGGAGTGGCATCGAAATTATGGTATACGTTTGCAAATTTGAGCATTTCGATAGACTGCAACACGTGGTAATAAGCCCACAGCATGGGATGTTCGGCATAGTATTCTGACCGGAACGGATAGGTGAGACTATCTAAACTATTGGCACGCTGGAACAACTGCCAACCTTCATCTGTGTAACTCTCGCGTTCGTTGTCATAGTAGTAGTCCATTACATGCTCAATGCTGTCAACGTATGCCTTGGGCAGACTGTCTCTATCAAGATTCTTCGCTATCTGCATGAGTGACAGAAATTCGGGCTTGAAGTATTTTTCCTTGTGTTCTTCCAACTCGCGGTTTATCCTCTCCATTTCGTTACGGAAACGAACACCTGCAACGCTATCCATCGCTTGATGCAATTGGCCTTCGTCGCCTGTACTCTCTATCTTTGGAGACTTGTCGCCGTAGATTTCTATCCTTACCGTTCCGTTCTCCACAAGGAACCATCCATAATAATAACTTGCGGTCTCTACATACTGTTTATAGGGTATGACCTCGTACATTTCAGGAACATCCGTTTCAATGTCGCACTCGAAGCGACCATTCACGGCCTTGTGGTGCCATTCTGGTGCATCATTGACGCGCAGGTCTGTCCCCATCTTGCAGATGACGACTTCATCGCCCCATTTGTTATCAACAAACTTGCCTTCAATGTGGCATTTCACTTGTGCCTGCCCTGTTATTGCGACAAGCGCAAGCAAGAGGGTAATGATGGTTTTCTTGTTCATATTTCCTTGTTTTGCTTCTTCTATATTTATATATACGTAGGTTTTGCTGAAAATGTGACAGCCTATAGCGTTAAATATCGTTAATATGTGATAAAAAGTGGCGCGGTACTGATATTGCATCCGTATTCTCGGCATCGCCAAACGCCTTTCTCCCAAATACAAGTATCAGCCCGCGCCTAAAACGCGAGCATCAACTTCTATCATCTTGGGAGTCTTATTTTGGCGAAATTCAGAATACAAGAATCAAAAAGTCAACGCTTCTTTATGTTGTTATGTCTATGGGTCTATCTGTCCATCTTTATGGGTTGTTTAACAGTTTCTTCACTGCCTCTTCCATCTTCTCGAACTGGAAGCCGCTGACCACGTCGTCCATGAGGGCTTGTATCTTGTCGTTGCAGAGGTTGCCGATGGAGCCTTCGTGAGTGTGGTGGATGTCCTTGTTGGGGGTGAAGTTGCCTGCCTCAATGTCGAGACCCACTTTCTTGTAGGCATCGCGGAAGGGCATGCCTTCGCGGGCGAGGCGGTTGACTTCTTCGACGGAGAACATGGGGTCGTAGATGGGGTTGTCGAGAATGTGCTCGTTCACCTCCATCTTATTGATAATGTATGCTGCCATCTGCAGGCAGTCCTTCAGTTCGTCGAAGGCAGGGAGGAAGACTTCCTTGATGATTTGCAGGTCGCGGAAGTAACCCACGGGGAGGTTGTTCATAATCATCGTCACCGTGACAGGAAGCGACTGCAGTTTGTTGCACTTGGCACGGGTCAGCTCAAACACGTCGGGGTTCTTCTTGTGCGGCATGATGCTGGAGCCTGTGGTGCAGTCGGCTGGGAGTTTCACGAAGCCGAAGTTCTGTGAGTTGAACATGCAGGCATCAAACGCCAGTTTAGCCAGTGTGCCAGCGATGCTTGCCATCGAGAACGCCACGTTCCTTTCCGTCTTGCCACGTCCCATCTGCGCATACACCACGTTATAGTCCATCGAGTCGAAGCCGAGGAGGTCGGTGGTCATCTGACGGTTGAGTGGAAATGAACTGCCGTAACCTGCTGCGGAACCGAGTGGGTTGCGGTTGGTGATTTTCCATGCTGCTTGCAGATACTGCATGTCGTCCACGAGTCCTTCGGCGTAGGCACCAAACCACAAGCCGAACGAACTGGGCATTGCCACTTGCAGATGCGTGTAGCCTGGCATGAGCACGTTCTTGTAGCGTTCTGACTGGGCGATGAGTTCATCGAAAAGGTTCTTCACCAGTCCTGCAATCTCCTTGATTTGGTCGCGGATGAACAACTTCAAATCCACCAGCACCTGGTCGTTGCGGCTTCTGCCCGAATGAATCTTCTTGCCGATGTCGCCGAGTTTGCGGGTCAGCAGCATCTCCACCTGCGAGTGGACGTCCTCCACTCCTTCCTCAATCACAAATTCGCCCCTCTCCGCCTGTTGATAGATGGCCTTCAGTTCCTTCAGGAGCACCTTCAGTTCGTCGGCTGTCAGCAGGTCAATCGACTGCAACATCGTGATGTGTGCCATCGAACCCAGCACATCATATTTAGCCAGATAGAGGTCCATCTCGCGGTCTCTGCCCACGGTGAACTTCTCTATCTCCTTCGTCATTGAGACGTTTTTAGTCCAAAGTTTATCCACCTTCTTATGTACAATTTTACGATTTACTATTTACAATTTATCTGACAATTTAGTTATTTGACAATTTACGTGCATCCCGCATGGAAATAGATGAATAGTTCAATTCTCCCATAAATTGTAAATAGTAAATTGTCAAATTGTAAATGAAATTATTCATACGGTATCATCGCCAGCATGTCGGCAAACTTATCCACTCCTTTCTCCAAGTGAGGTCCCACCATCTGCTTCATGAAGAAGTTGAGGTCGGCATCAATCGTCACCTTAATTTTGCTGCTGCTTTCACCTGTGGGCAACACCTGCACCCACAACTTGAAACCCACAGGAGAATTGGTAGAAGAGAACTTCACGCATTTCTCAGGTTCTCTATCCACTATCTGCAGCGAAATCGTGCCGACAGGACCAGCGGGCACACTGACCGTGTCGGTCGTGAACTCCATCTGGTTCACCGCATTGCGCACTTCCTCTATCTTGTCGGCAGGAATCTTTGCCTGCACATTCGGGTCGTCAAACCGTTCCTTAATCACAGCCAAGTTCGTCAAGTCAGCCAGTTTGGTATATATCGCATTCTGACTGAAAGGAACCTGTTTGATTTGGCTTTCGTATTTTGCCATAAAAACTAATTGTTTTAAGTGAAAAGTGAAGAGTGAAAAATCTGAGTTACCTGCCATTCGGCTTGTTGGCACTTCATTTGCAAGAGTAACTTAGATTTTTCACTTTTCACTTTTCACTTATCTTTCTTCCACTCGCTTGGATTCGCTCTCCACTCGTTCAGCACAGGAATCTGGCTTTCCGTGATGTAGCCCGTCTTCAGTGCCACATCCAGCACAGCCTCGTAGTTGGTCAGGGTGATGAGCTTCACTTTGGCGTCATCGAACGCTTTCTTTGCCACATCGAAACCATAGGTGTAGCTTGCCACCATGCCGATGACCTCACAGCCATTGTTGCGGATGGCCTCCACAGCCTTCAGCGACGAGCCGCCAGTGGAGATGAGGTCTTCAATCACCACCACCTTCATGCCAGGCTTCAGTTCACCCTCGATGAGGTTTTCCAGTCCGTGGTCCTTGGGTTTGCTACGTACATACACGAAAGGCTTGAACAGCGCGTCAGCCACCAGTGCTCCCTGTGGAATGGCACCCGTTGCCACACCGGCAATGGCATCCACCTCCTGAAAGTTCTCCTCGATGATGCGGCATATTTCCAGCTTCACGAAGTTGCGCAAATCGGGATAGCTCAATGTCTTTCGGTTGTCGCAATAGAAGGGTGATTTCCAGCCGCTTGCCCAAGTAAAAGGATTGTCTGGCTGCAACTTGATTGCCTTGATGTTCAGCAGTTTCCCTGCAAAAATCTTCTCCAAAGTCTTCATAAGAATTTCTAATTTAAATTGAACTTTGTTGCAAAGTTAGCAACAATATTCCAAACCGCAAAGAATTACATCCAAAATAGTGTAAAAACCAATCTACTCAAACACAAAGTTGTGGAGTGTGCAGAGGGATTTTTCTTTCGTGTCAGACTTGAACACGAAGAAGATGGCACGCTTATACTCCAGTTTGCCCACGTCTGGCAGAACGGCACTCAGTTCCGTGGGTTGCTGTGGCATGTCAGCACGCAGTTCGATGGTGCCTAATAGCATTCCTTGCGAATCCCAAGGTCTGTCAGCGCGAATTTCGATGGTGCCATCTACACCCAGTGGCGTGGCATTCAACAGCAGGCGCACATCCTTGCGTCCATATAATGGTCCTTTATCGCTGTATCCGCTGCCTCCGACGTTTCCGAAATTGAAGTATTTGTACCCTACAATGCTTCCGTCGGTGTTGTTCACCACATCGTTGGTGTTGTAGCGCAAGTCATAAGGCGCATCATACTTCTTCGTTGAAGCCAACGCTTCTTCCTTCGTCATTCCTTCTTCACCACCATAGCTGGCAGCCACATACGAGCCGTAGAAGGTGTTGTTGGGCCATTCGTGGGTGGCGGGCTTAGGACCTGTGTACCAACAGGCAATGCCAGCAGAGTGTCGCTCCAACGGGTTGAGGCCATCACGGGCAAAACCTTCTGAGGTGTATTCACCTTCGGTAATCTCCACCTTTCCCCCCTTGCCTTCTTCTACATTCACTTCGATAGGTGCCACCATTGCCTGGCGAGCATATTCATCAGTGCCCGTCTGACGGTGGTAGAACACATACCATTTCCCGTTGATTTCGCAGATGGAACCGTGGGTGTTGCCGTCAGGTGTAGCCGATGCGATGACATTTCCCTGCTCGTCTTTCTCACGGCCACGTCCATCAATGATGGTGCCGCCATACGTCCAAGGACCGAGTGGATTGTCGCTGTAGCAGTATGCTAAGGTGTAGTTGGACATAGGTAAGCCAAATTCCCCTTCCTCAGTGAAGCGGCTGTAGATGAACACATATTTGTCTTTGATCTTACGGACGGAGGAAGCCTCGAAGAAGCGGAACTTACCCTCTTGGTAGCGTCCTGAAATCATATCTTCTACAATCTCGGTTCCAGGCTTGACCGTTGCCATTGTCTTGGGATCAAACTCTGCAGCATAAGAGCGCTCAAATCCCCAATAGCCATACACTCTGCCGTCGTCATCAACAAACACGGCGGGGTCGAACTGCAGCACGCCATCCACCAGATTGGGGTTGTCCTTGCTCCAGTTGCACACATCAAAAGGACCATCGGGACGGTCACTCTTCGCTATCAGCCCGTTACGGGCACCTGTTTGGTCATTGGGGAACAAGTAATAGGTCTTCTTGCCCGTACTATCAGTCACCAATGTCACATCTGGAGCATAAAGCACATCGGCAGTACCTTTCGCATCAAAAGGTTCCCCGTTGGCATTCTTGTCCACCACCAGGATGACACCGTCATATCGCCAGTTGTTGAGGCTATCAACAGAGGCTGACCATACCACTTGGTCACGTCCGCAGTATTCGCTGATGAGGTCATCGTGTGAGCCATACACATACACGCGGTACTTTCCGGGTTGGTCGGGGTCTTCAAACACATAGGGTTCGCCGTCAGGGATGTGTTCCCAAAGGGGCATGAATGGGTTGCCTACGGTGGTCAGTTTTGTCTGTGCCATTTCTGTGGTTTTGTTGGTGCAGGATGTTGCCAGCGCTGTGCAACAAATGGCTGCAATGAGAGTTTTGATAGAGGCTTTCATTTGCTGAAAACAGAAAGATTAATGAATTGAAAGTTGATAGTTTTTGCAAAGATACGACATAAAGTGAAAAGTGACCAAGAAAAAGTGAGAAATGTTTTTTTAAGTGGCTTGAAAAGTGAAAAATCCCAGTTACTATGCGATGAAGAACTGTCAGAATGGCTGCTGATGTAGATTTTTCACTTTTCACTTTCCACTTTTCACTTAAAGTCGTACCTTTGTAGCTCGAATCACCAAGAGAGACTATTATGACTATTTCTACAGCAGAATCGTGTACGGGTGGACGCATAGCGGCTGCCATCACTGCACATAGTGGTGCCAGCAATTATTTTCAAGGAGGGCTGGTGGCATACCAGAACGAGGTGAAGGAACAGATGCTGGGTGTGCCGGCGGAGATGATTGCGGAGTATGGCGTGGTGTCGCGCGAGGTGGCAGAACAGATGGTGAAAGGTGCGTGTCACCTTTTCCACACCGATTATGCGTTGGCTTCAACAGGTTATGCTGAGGCGTGGGAAGGACATGAGGTGGAGATATGGGTAGCATGGGGTAGTGAAGGTGATGTACACTCGATGTGTCTGCGTGAAGATTTCGGCAGGGTGAAGAATGTGGAGATTGCCACTGAATGTGTACTGGATGAGTTCGGGAAATACCTGAAGATGATTCACGACCCCTTTGCAGGTAACGAATTTAATATAGCATAAAAATAAAATCAAAATTATATGAAACAAGTATTAGCGATGGTAGCCCTCGTTGTGGCTACACTGCCAGTAATGGCACAACAGACAAAGTACAGCATTAAGGGTACAGCCCCTGCTGGTAGTAAGATGGTGTATATGGGAAACCGTGATTCACATGAGGTGCTGGATAGTGCTGCGGTGAGTGGCGGTCAGTTCTCCTTCGAAGGCTCCTACACCAAGGATGCCCTTCTTTTTGTGAGAGTGGATGAAGCTCCACGTTTCGTTATCATGTTCAATGATGGCACACCCGCCACTATTGATCTCTCCACCAACGTCCTGAAAGGTTCTGCTCAAAATCAGAGCTTGAACTATTATGACCGTCAGAACGATTCCTTGCTGATGCAGATGAGTGCCTTGAGGTCAGAGGTGCTGGATGCCTATTATGATATGTCCTTATCTGAGGAAGAGCGGGAGAGCAACGCGGAAAAGAAGGGTGCGGAGGTGAAACCTGAGTTAGATCGACTGACTGACAAGGATAGGGAACTGATGGCGCAGATGCTGAAGGAGAACGAGAAGACGCTTGTTCCAGCCGCTTTTGTTGATAACCTCGTTGCATTCTATGGAATGGATGGTTTCAAGGAGATGCTGGATGCCAATCCTCCCTATGCGAACCATCCTGCCCTTGATGAAATCAAGTATCGCATTGCTCAGGAAGAGGCGAAACAGAAGATTATGGGACAGCCCTTCACTGACCTTGAAGAGGCAGACACTGAGGGCAACCTGCACAAACTCAGCGAGTATGTAGGTAAAGGTCAATGGGTGCTCATCGACTTTTGGGCTTCATGGTGTGGACCTTGTCGTGCTGAGATGCCCAATGTGGTGGCTAACTATGAGAAATATCACGCCAAAGGTTTCAACATTGTCGGTCTTTCTTTCGACCAGAAAAAGGATGCATGGGTGAAGGCTATCAAGGAACTGAACATGCCTTGGGTACACCTCGCTGACCTGAAGGGTTGGGAGACCGTCGCTGCTAAAGTGTATCACATCGATGCCATTCCTGCAAGCCTGTTGGTGAATCCTGAGGGAAAGATTGTGGCACGCGACTTGAGAGGTGCTGCATTGGGCAAAAAACTGAAAGAAATATTTGGTGAGTAAGCTTTGCTTATTCAGCTAAAAATCTTTTTACATCTTCCAGCATGGATTGGGCTTTCTCCCGTCCGTGCTGGTAGATGGCACGTAGTTTAGGCTCATCCAGTTCGATGCGTCCGATTTCTAAAGGGTGGTCGGGATAGATGACGAGGACATTCCCTTTTTCAGCTTGTTCTTCGATGTATTGCAATTGGGCATTGTACATCTCATGACGGCGTGCCATACATTCCGCCACTTGGGGATAGTTGGGATACCACATCTTGAAGAGCCACTTGTATTTGTTGGGTGTCTTCTGGTAACCTTTAGGTCTGGTGAGGATGACGATGTTGCGCTCGTAGCCGATTTCCTGAAAATGCTGTAGGGGGATGCAATCCACCAATCCGCCATCCAACAGTTTCATGCCGTCGATATCCACAGGTGTGGAGGCAATGGGCATAGAACCAGTAGCACGAAACCATTCGAGGGTGCTGTCCTCCACGTGGTCAATCTGCTGATAGACGGGTTTGCCTGTCTTGATGTCCGTGCACGCCAGATAGAACTCAGTCGGGTCAGCTTCGAATGCAGGTATGTCGAACACGTCCAGTTCCATCGGCATCGTGTGGTAGGCAAATTGGGCATTGACGAAATTGCCCGTTGTGATGAAGGAACGCCATCCCATGTAGCGAGGGTCATCCTTGAAACGCGTGTTGTAGCGAAGTCCTCGTCCCACTTGGTGCGACTTGAAGTTGCACCCGAACAAGGCACCCGCCGACACGCCTATCATGCCGTCCACCGTGATGCCTTCCTCTTGCATCACGTCAATGAAACCTTCCGAGAAAAGTCCGCGCATGCCGCCACCTTCCAATACTAATCCTCGTTTCATGTGTTTATGCTGCTGTTTTAGGTTTTGATGTGCAAAGATAAGAAAAAGTTTAGAGTTTAGGGGGTGAGAGTTTAGAGTTTTTTTGTATCTTTGCAGACAAAAAAGGAAAATATGAGGAAATGGCTCATTTTCGTTCTGTTGCTGTCTGTATGTGGAGCGGTGATAGCACAGGAGACAAAACTTTCTGCTGATGAGAGAGAAGTCCGTCCCAAAGTGGCATTGGTGTTGGGTGGTGGAGGTGCGAAAGGTGCTTCCGCAGTGGGCGTGTTGAAATATGTGGAGAAGTCGGGTGTGCCGATTGATATGGTGGTGGGCACCAGCATCGGTTCCATCGTGGGAGGATTGTATGCGATGGGGCAGACAAGTGAACAGCTCGATTCGTTGTTCCGCACACGTGCATGGGCAGATCTCTTCACGGGTTCGCTTATGGGCGACAGCATCGTGAGGACACTGAGAGATTTGACGGGCAGGGAGATGGTGTTCGATTCGCTTAAGATTCCTTTCCGCTGTGTGGCGGTGGATTTGAATGGAATAAGGGAGGTGGTGCTGAAAGAGGGGAATTTGGCGCAGGCAATGCGTGCCAGTATGGCAATTCCGGTGGTGTTCAAGCCTGTGAAGATGGGAAACATGCGGCTGGTGGATGGCGGTGTGCTCAACAACTTGCCAGTGGATGTGGCAAGGGAGATGGGTGCCGACTATGTGATAGCCGTTGATTTGACCGTCAACAAACACGAAAACGACACATTTTCCCTCCTGTCGCTTTTGCGTCCAGATTTGAAGAAGTATCTGCGTAATTGTCAAGATGCCGACATCTACATCAATCCTAAACTGAAAGGCTATGGTGCAGAAGATTTCATGCCTGCCAAAATAGCCGAGATGATAGCCTTAGGCGAGAAAGCCGGCAAAGCATCGCTGAAACAATTGAAGAAACTGAAGAAGAGGCTGAGGAATTAAACCAGCCTCTTCTTGTTTTGCAGTTGACGGCGATAGCTCCAAACACCGTAGAAGCACAATGACAGTGTTGCTAATGCGATGAGGCTTGTCCACAGCAGGGTGGAGTGGCTGCTGCCATCAGCACCCCCGTTCAACCAGTTCACAGCAGAATGGAGAGTGTCAATCACATTTTCCTTGCATGAGTCAATGATGTCCTGTGGAATGATGGAATCCGATGCAGAGGGAGCGGTCACAGAGTCCTTTACGGGTTTTGCGACGGTGTCCGGCTTAATGATGATGTCCGGACGAATAGGTCTGCGTGAACCAGGCCATGCAATGTCTAAAAGATGAATAAACATAAGCGTCAATGTTTAGCTGTTTATATATAATTAAAGATAATCTGCCATGAAAACATAGGCGTACGACAGGAGCAATCCGATGAGGAAGCTGATGGCATTGCACAGGAAGCTGTAGATGGCTGCCTGTTTGAGGTTTTGAGTGAAGAACCAATACCACAGGGCTTCCACAAGGAATACCACTGCCTCGCCAATGAGGATGTCACCCATGCTGTCATTCACCAGCATGACATAAAGGTTCAGCGGCACGTTGGTCAACACGTTGACGGCAATGGACGAGAGCAGCACCTTCTTCCGTCTCTCCAGCAACATCCACAACACCCCATATTCGATGAGGATGGTGAGGATGAGTGCGGCGAGCAGTTGCATCACCATTTCGTTGTCTGCTTCCAGAGGGAACGACAAGGGGCGGGCTATGTCTAAGAGATGGAACATGTTACCGTCTTTTTTTCTTGTTAGAATGTGGCGAGCAGATACCCGGGTATCAATGCTGCCGCCAAAAGTCCGAATGCCAATCCCTCATATCCTTTTAGCAGTACGTTTGCCCAATAGAGCGTGATAGGCATCGTGCAGTTGATGAGGAAAAGCCCCGTGAGCATTACGGCGATGTGTAGGTCTTTGCCGAAGAAGCAGAGAACGGTGCCCGCCACCAAGAATAGCAATGCTTTCCATATTCCCATGCTTTGGGCAATCCATCCACCAGCCATCTTTCCCAACATCGACACGCCTCCCAACACCAAGATGAGCATAGCGCCTTTTGTGACACCCGTCGTGAATGCCTCCCCTGCAAAGGAGCGTCCTGCCACCATCAGCATGATGAGAAGGAGAAGGAACACGCCTGTCACCTTCCCTGAAATGAAGGAGTCGTTGCCCTGGTTGTTCGTGTCCTCATGAGTGGAGATTCCACCTTCTCCCTCCAAAGAGGGAATGGGGAGAGCCTTCATTGCCAACACACCCATCGCCAACAGGAACACATACAGCAGCAGCCACGAGGCAAACACCGCTCCGACAGCCAATCCGAAAGCGCCTGTGGAAACAAACACACCCAACGAACGGATGTCGTTCCCCGTGTGGACAGCCACTTGCTTGCCACCCCATACGTGAAAGATCGAGTTGCCCATTCCGAGCAGAACAGAGGTGATGGGCACCCCGTAACCCATCGTCTGCCATCCGCTGTCGGTCATTGCAGATGCCGTCAGCACCGCAAATGTCAGCACCACCACCGACCCTATCAGCAGCCAGTGCCGCTGCTTCATCCTGTCTGCCCACCAGCCAGTGAGAGGCTGTGTGAGGAATGCCAACACATTGTAGGTCACGTAGGTCATCACGATGTTTGTGGTGCCTGTTGTCGTGAGGTGCAGGCAACAGATGCACAGGCCATCGACGAGGAAATGCATCAGCGCACTCACCCCCGTCAGTTTCACACACACTTGTTGGCTGGGTTGTGACATTTCTGTTCTATTTTGCTTGCAAAGATAAGATTTTTTTAATTGATAATTGATAATTGACAATTGAGAATTAATGGTTTGGGTGTATTTTTTTGTGACGGGAAAAGCAACTGAATGGTAAAATTATCAATTCTCAATTGTCAATTCTCAATTATTTCGTACCTTTGCCCATTGTTTTCAACATAAAAAACTAATTCTTGTGGACTTTGTCATGATTTTGCAGCTGCTCGTCGTGTTTGGTTCTCTCTATGTGGGCACACGCTACGGCAGTTTGGCATTGGGTGCCATTTCGGGCATCGGTCTTGCCATTTTGGTGTTGGGTTTCGGTATGCAGCCGGGTAACCCTCCCACCGATGTGATTTACATCATTATTGCCGCTGTGACCTGCGCAGGCATCATGCAGGCAGCAGGTGGTATGGATTGGCTCATCCAGTTGGCGGAGAAGCAGCTACGGAAACATCCGGCACAAATCACCTTTCTGGCTCCGTTGTGTACGTTCTTCCTCACGGTGCTTGTGGGAACAGGACACGTGGTTTACACGTTCATGCCTATCATTTGTGACATAGCCTTGAAGGAAGGCGTTCGTCCTGAACGTCCATGTGGTGTTGCTTCCGTCGCTTCGCAGTTGGGCATCACTTGCTCACCCATCGCTGCCGCCGTTGCTTCGTTTGTGATTATCAGCAACGAAGCAGGTTTTGAGGTCAACAATGTGCAAGTGATTGCCGTGACCATTCCTGCCTCTTTGTGCGGGCTTCTTGCTGCTGCTCTTTGCTCTTACAAGCGTGGCAAAGACCTTGACAAAGACCCTGTGTTTCAGGCACGTCTGGCTGACCCTAAGATGAAGGAATACATGTATGGAGAAACTGCTTCGCTGCTCAATCAGGAGATGGATAAAAACGCCAAGCGTTCCGTGTTCATCTTCCTCGGTGCTTTGGTGGTCATCGTGTTGTTTTCGGTTTTCCAGATGATGGGTTGTGACATTCGTCCTATGGTTGATTCAGGTGTTTGGGATGATGCGGGCAATCCTGTGATGAAGCCCCTCGGTATGAACATCATCATTCAGATTGTCATGATTACTGCAGCCGCCATCATGATTATCTTTGCCAAAGCAAATCCGAAGAAAGCGGTGGCAGGACCTGTGTGGCAGTCGGGTATGGTGGCTGTTGTGGCTATTTACGGCATCGCATGGCTTGCCGACACCTATTTCAGCAACTATCTCCCCGAGATGGAGGATGGATTGGCAGGCATTGTGTCACACTATCCTTGGGCAATTTCCATAGCCTTCTTCGCCGTGTCAATGCTCATCAACAGCCAAGGGGCTGTGGTGGTGGCGATGTTGCCGTTGGCTTACTCGCTGGGCATTCCTGGTCCTGTATTGCTCGGTGTGCTCCCCTCCGTCTATGGTTATTTCTTCATCCCATGTTACCCCTCTGACATTGCAACCGTGAACTTTGACCGTTCAGGCACCACGGTGATAGGCAAGTACCTGCTCAACCACTCGTTTATGATGCCAGGTCTCGTCAGCGTCATCGTCAGCACCATCGTGGGGTCAATCATTACAGCTGTATTTTATTAACTCAAGTTTCGGAATGAGGAATGAACGATGTACGATGTACGATGGAAGATGGATGATGGATGATGGAAGATGTACGATGGATGATGGACGATGAAAATTAGGAATTAGGAATGAGGAATGAGGAATTGAATCTCTAAACCCTAAACTCTAAACCCTCAATTGTCAACTGTCAACTGTCAATTGTCAACTGTCAATTGTCAATTGTCAACTCAGTTAAGCTTGCGAAACTTTAATTTATTAATATAAAATATATGAAAAGATTTTTATCTACTGTTTTTGTGGCAACGCTTGCCACAATGCCTATGTGGGCAGAAAATGACGAAGCGCAGGAACTCAGCGTGCCTGCCGAAGAGAGAATTGAGGTGAGTGAGTTTGAACCCAACGGCACCCCTGGTGCTGGCTTCATCACCGACCTTGTGAACAACAGCCTTTCCGATGCTTTTCAGGGCGCTGCTCCTGCTGATGCAAAGCCTCAGTTGAGCAGAAAGTTGACCGACTTTGCCTCTGCACCCAAGTTCGGTGGCTACTTCATTGGCAAATACGCCTATAGCGACCAAGACGGAGCGAAAGGTGGTGCAGGGTTCAGCCAGCGACTCATCCGTCTGTATGTGGACGGCACCATTCTTGGCGATTTCAAGTATCGTCTGCAGGCACAGGTGAACAACTCCACCTTCCACATGAAAGACTACTTCGTGGAGTGGTCGCATTGGAAGGAACTCGCCGTCAAGGTAGGTCAGTACAAGCGTGCCTTCCTCTTCGAAAACCCCTACAACCCTTGGGATGTAGGTGCAGGTGACTACTCGCAGATTTCCAACCAGCTGGCAGGCATCAGCGACAAGGACGGCAATGTCGGCAATGGTGGTCGCGATCAGGGTTTGCAGTTGCAGGGCGACCTCTTCCCCGCCAAGAACGACGGTCACCGCTTCATCCACTACCAGCTTCAGGTGATGAACGGACAGGGCATCAACACCGGCGACAAGAATGGACGCAAGGATTTCATCGGTTCCCTGCAGGTGCAACCAGTCAAAGACCTCTTCATCGGCATCTCCGGATGGACAGGCGACTATGTGCTCGCCGATGGCACCGAAGTGGATCGCAACCGCTGGGCAGCCTCTGTGAAGTATGAGCACAACGACTGGACAGCACGTTTCGAATATGCCCATGCACAAGGCTTGCTCGCCAACTATCAGGGCGAAGGAAAGGCAGACGGTTGGTATGCCACCGTGGGCGTTCCTTGCACTCCTTGGCTCAAAATCTATGGCAAATACGATGCCTACCGTGCCGACAAGACATGGGACAGCACCAAGACCATCTACAGCATCATCCCCAACTTCCAGATTCACAAGAACCTCATGATGCAGTTGCAGTACAACCACGTCCACAACCGCAACCTCGAACACAAAGACTACAACGAACTCTGGGCGGAACTGTACGTCAGATTCTAAAGAACACGTGAGTTCGATATAAGAGGTTGCGCCGTTGGCGCCGAAATAGATAAAAACAAATAAAAATAGATAAAAAGATCATGTTTTTTTATATTTTCACCTGTTTTTTTATATTTTTCTTTCGGCGGCTTGCCGCAATAAAGCACTTTCTTTTATACCGAACTGACGTTGTTTTATAAAGACATATCCCTTTGGGATGATTAAGCTGATTCAGCAGATTTATAGGATTTATTCAAATCCACACACAGAATTATGCAAGTGAACCCTAAATTCACTAAAATTACCATTTACTAAAATTACCTTTTTTGCCAAAAAATCTGGAGGAGTGGTGGAGAAAGTCGTATCTTTGCAAACGGAAAAAGCCATTAAATTACTACGACAGATATGAGCGAGATTGATTATATGAACGAATGCACAGCAAGAGACCTCATTGTCATGCTGTCTGAGGAATACCAGATTGCCCCTTCCGAGGCGATGGACATTCTCTACAATTCGGAGACATACGCCAAACTGAAAGACCCCAAGACTGGGCTGTATTTCCAAAGTCCTGCCTACATCTATGGCTATCTTGATAAGGAAATAAAACAAGGGAGTTTGGCAACCGAATGAATATAGTAGTACAGACCCCTGCAAGCCTCACCGTTTGTGGGGGGGGCATGTTTTAATCGATATGCAAGTGGGGCACCCCAGACTTACAGAAATTGTGTCATATAAACTGGAAGAAGAAGCGTTTCTTTGTCTTTTTTCAAATCCTTTGTATAAATCAAATAACGTCTTTCCACGATATGAGAGAACTTTTCGCAGAACGCATCAAGCGACTTATGGGTGTTGTATCCAGATGACTTCACTTCTATGGGGTGAAGTTTGGCACCACGTGAGAGCAAGAAGTCAATCTCGTAGTTGTGGGTCTCATCCTTTGGCCATGTGTAATAGAAGAGTTTGTTACCTGATGCCGTAAGCATCTGTGCTATCATGTTCTCATACACATAACCAAGATTAGTGCTGAGTTTGTCATTCAGCAGTTTCTGATAGATCACATTCTCCGTGCGGTCTTTATCCCAAAAGGCTAATGTAACAAACAGCCCTGTATCTGCACAAAAGATTTTGTACTTGCCAATGTCTTTTGTCAGCGACATGCCCACATTGGGGTCATTTGTATGATAGGAAAAAAGCGTCGTCTTGCTGTCTTCAAGATTTTTCATCAACTCCATCAACTTGTCTTCATCCACATCACCCAGCACCGCATACGGTTTATACCGATTATTTGTCTGGCTCAACTGGGAAGGAATCTCCTTGAAGAGCGTTTCCAAACGTCCTGTCGGGTCAAGTTTCTGGAAGTCATCCAAATAAATCTGAATAATACCACGTTTCGCCAAATCAACCATGCTGAAATTATTCGTCTCAAGATAAGCATTGACAGCCTGTGGCATCCCTCCCACCAGCATATAAAGCCGGAAATCGCGAATCGCATGACGGTGCGCTTGAACAAGGGGCATTCTCTTCTCGTAGAAAGTGCGAAGCAAGGGGGCTGTGGCATCATCACCCATAGCCCATCGGAACTCCTCATAATCCATCGGATAAAGTGTGACACGTTCTTCTTCACTGGGAAGTGTAATATTCTTTGTGTTCTTTTTGATGCTGATGAGCGAACCAGTCTCTATATAATCATAGCGACCGTCTTTAACCAGATATTTGATGGCTTGACGGGCAAGGGGACAATTCTGCACCTCATCGAAAATGATCACCGATTTACGCTTTTTCAGAACTACCTTATAAATGGTTTGAAGTTGCAGAAAGATGAAATCCATGTCCATCAGGTCGTTGAACAACGACTTTACTTCAGCAGAAGCCTCATTAAAATCAATGAGTATGTATGACTCGTACTCGTTTTTTGCAAACAATTCGACAAGAGTTGATTTGCCAACACGACGAGCACCTTCCACCAGAATAGCCGTCTTGCCATTCTGAACACGCTTCCATTCGAGAAGTCTGTCATACAATTTACGCTTGAATATTTTCTCCATCATCTAAAATAACTGATTTGATTTCGGTGCAAATCTAATCTATTTCTTCAACTTACGCAAATGTTTTTGCCGAAAATATCCAAAAATACCGAAATGTTCTTACTGCAAATATCCAAAAATACCGAAATGATAAACAGCCACCTCACCTGCACCCTTCTTGATGCCCTTATCAGAACCTGCCGCCAAGTGAAGTACAAATTTACTAAAATTACCATTTACTAAAATTACCTTTTTAACGTGAGTTCGGTATAAGAAGTTGCGCCGTTGGCGCCGAAAGAAAAATAGATAAAAACAAATAAAAATAGATAAAAAGATCATGTTTTTTTATA
>ONAG01000056.1 GCA_900315745.1 uncultured Prevotellaceae bacterium | reverse complement strand
AGGAGAAAGCGCCATGCATCATCTTCATCGACGAGATAGACGCCGTGGGCAGGGCACGTTCCAAGAACCCCTCCATGGGCGGCAACGACGAGCGAGAGAACACGCTCAACGCCCTTCTTACCGAGATGGACGGCTTTGGCACCAACAGTGGCGTAATCATCATGGCAGCCACCAACCGCGCCGACATGCTCGACTCCGCCCTACTCCGTGCCGGACGATTCGACAGGCAAATCCATGTTGACCTGCCCGACCTGAACGAACGAAAGGAAATATTCATCGTACATCTGAAGCCGGTGAAGGTGGATGACTCCGTGGACATCGACCTGCTGGCACGCCAGACACCAGGATTCTCAGGAGCAGACATAGCAAACGTATGCAACGAGGCAGCCCTGATAGCCGCACGCCGTAATGCCAAGACAGTATGCCGCCAAGACTTCCTCGATGCCGTGGACCGCATCATCGGTGGTTTGGAAAAGAAGACAAAAGTGATGACAGCCCACGAGAAGCGCACCATAGCAATCCACGAAGCCGGCCATGCCACCATCTCATGGTTCTGCGAACACGCCAACCCACTTGTCAAAGTATCCATAGTGCCAAGAGGCAAGGCTTTGGGTGCAGCATGGTATCTGCCCGAGGAAAGACAAATAACCACCAAGGAAGAAATGCTCGACGAGATGTGCTCGCTCATGGGCGGTCGCGCAGCAGAAGAGCTGTTCACCGGCCACATCTCCACTGGTGCCATGAACGACCTGGAACGAGCCACAAAGAGCGCATACGGCATGATAGCGTACGCCGGCATGGGCGAGGAACTGCCCAATATCTGCTACTACAACCAAGAGGCACAATTCCAACGTCCCTACAGCGACACCACGGCGAAAGTGATAGACGACGAAGTGCTGAAGATGGTAAACGAGCAATACGCGCGAGCCAAAGAGATACTTACAGAGCACAAGGAAGGGCACAACGCATTGGCAGAACTGCTCATCAGCCGTGAAGTAATCTTTGCAGAAGATGTGGAACGCATTTTCGGCAAGCGCCCCTGGGTTAGTCGTTCACAAGAGATAATGAACGAGAGCAACGAACTGGAAGCCATACAAGAAGCCAAAGAAAAGACGGAAGAAAAGGCTGAAGACAAGACTGAAGACAAGACTGAAGACAAGACTGAAGACAAGACTGAAGACAAGACTGAAGACAACACAGCACTACCCCTACAGAAATGACAGAAAAGCAAAAGAACCTCATCACACGCACCATCACAGGCGTGCTCTTCGTAGCCGTGCTCGTGGGCTGCCTGATGCGCCCCGAGTCCATGGTGCTACTCTTTGCACTCATAACCGGCCTTACCATTTGGGAGTACGGCGGTTTGGTGAACCAATGGGACGACATCCAAGTCAACCGTTTCATCTGTACTCTTGCCGGCGTGTATTTCTTCTTGGCAGTAGCGGGATACAGCATAGGGATGGTAAACGGCACATGTTTCATACCATACCTCATCACCGTGCTGTACCTGATATTGTCGGAATTGTTCACCAAGGCACCCAACCCAATCAACAACTGGGCATACGCCATGTTCAGCCAGATGTACATAGCATTGCCCTTCTCGACAATAAACATACTTGCATTCCAGACAAGCGCCCAGGGTCAGTACAACATGTTGCTGCCACTTAGTGTCTTCGTATTCCTATGGGTAAACGACACCGGAGCCTATTGCGCCGGTTCGCTATTCGGCCGCCACAAGTTGTTTCCTCGTGTGTCGCCAGGCAAGACCTGGGAAGGCTGCATCGGAGGAGCAGTCCTTGTGATGCTGGCGGCAGCGCTCATAGGCTACATGACCAGCGGCGACAATTCCCTATCCATTCCCGTGTGGATGGGTCTCGGACTCGTGGTGGTGGTGTTTGGCACCTTTGGCGACCTTGTGGAATCACTCTTCAAGCGCACTTTGGGCATAAAGGACAGCGGCAACATATTGCCAGGACATGGCGGCATGCTCGACCGCTTCGACTCGTCGCTGATGGCAATTCCCGCATCTGTGGTCTATATCTACACCATATCACTGCTATGAAATGAGAGCTACGATGTTCATACTATTCCTATCCGTACTACTGCTGTTCCTCGGCTATGTGCTATGGCATGTATGGAGCATCCTGCCCTTTGGCAAATTGGGGAAATGGCTCGTCACAATCCTTTTGGCAATTTGCGTTCTCAGCATGTTCTTCTTCTTTGGAGGGAAGTTGGACACCATGCCACTCCCCATAGCCTCCGCCTGCTATGAGGTAAGCACATCCTCGCTGATAGTGCTGCTCTACCTTGCGATTGCGTTCATCTTTCTCGACATAGCCCGGATTGTCCATATTTTGCCCTCCCGACTGTTGCACGACAGTTGGATTGGCACACTATCACTTTTAGTGGTCATGACAGGCATATTTGTCGCAGGCAACATAAAGTACAACAACAAGGTAAGGGTAGGATTGAACCTGACCACGCAAAAGAAGTTGAAAAAGACCTACAAGATGGTGATGTTGAGCGATTTGCACCTCGGCTACCACAATCGCAGGGCAGACTTGGCACGGTGGGTGGACCTCATCAATGCAGAGAATGCCGACATCATCCTCATAGCAGGAGACATCATAGACAACAGCACACGTCCGATAGAGGAAGACCAGATGGCTGCGGAACTGAAACGCCTCAACGCACCCATCTATGCATGTCTCGGCAACCATGAATACTTCAGCAACAAGCTGAAGGCGCAAGAATTCTACAAGACAGCAGGAATACACTTGCTTATAGACAGCACCGTAGTCATAGGCAACGAAATAACCATCATCGGAAGAGACGACCGCTTCAATCATGACCGCAAGGAACTGAAAGACCTGTGCAAGACGGTGGCAGACAGCACCTACACCATAGTGCTCGACCACCAGCCCTATGACCTGAAAAAGGCTGAAGAATGTCACATCGACTTCCAACTGAGCGGGCACACCCACCGCGGGCAAGTATGGCCCATCTCGTGGATTACAGACGCCATCTACGAATGCTCGCACGGAAAATACCAACTTGGCAACACCTTATTTTATGTGAGTTCAGGAATTGGCATCTGGGGTGGGAAATTCAGGATAGGCACCCAGTCGGAATATGCAGTGGCAACACTTGAAAGCAACATTATTGTAGAACCCGATAAAATCTGAAAAAATGAAAAAGCTAATCAGAACAACAATGGTATTGGCAGCTCTTGCATGCTGCATGCAGGCAACCGCCATAGACGTCAAGCTCAAGAAAGACAGAGCTGTGGTTGACGGCATCACCTACGCCATCAATCCCAAGAAACAAAGTGCTGTAGTGGTGAAAGGCCAACAACCTTATGTGGGCGACCTTGCAATTCCAGAGAAGATAGTAGTGGACAGCGTCACCCTGTATGTGGAAGAGATATCATCGGGAGCCTTCAAGGACAGCCCAGCCCTCACCTCCATCGAGATACCCAATTGCATCACCAAAATTGGAGCTTCGGCTTTTGAGGGATGCACCAGCCTCACCGAGATAACTCTGCCATCGAGAATAACGGAGCTTCCCGCCGAATTGTTTGAGAACTGCTCCAGCCTCACCACCATCAACTTAGCCGAGGGAACGACGAAATTATCCTCCGCCCTGTTCAAGGGCTGCAAGTCTCTTGTGGAATTTGAGGTTCCCAGCGGAGTGACAGAAATCCCCAACGCCTGTTTCGCCGAGTGCAGCGAGCTGCGCCATGTAACCCTCCCAGCAGGAATAAAGAAAGTGGGCAACGACGCATTCGAGAATTGCACCAGTCTGGAAAACATAGAGTTCCCCACAGGTGTCACCAGTCTTGGCGACGACTTGTTCAGGGGCTGCACCAGCTTGCGTGAGTTCTACTTCCCCGCAGGAACCAGCGTGGTGGCATCAGACATGTTCAGAGGCTGTGCCGAACTTAAAAGAGTGGAACTGTCCAACTCCATAAAGAAAATTGAGCATGACGCATTCAACGGTTGCGCATCACTCGACAGCATCGAACTGAGCAACTCCATTTCCAGCGTGGCAAGCAGCGCATTTGAGGGATGTGCCAGCCTCCAGAAGGTGAAATTGCCCAACAGCATAAAAGAAATCAGCGCAAGCACCTTCAAGGGATGCTCAAGCCTGATAGAAATCAACCTGCCCAACTCACTCGTGAAGATCAACAGCAACGCCTTCTCCAACTGCAGCAGTCTGCCTGCCATCACACTGCCCGTCTCTCTAAAGCAGATTGAGAGCGACGCATTCGAGAATTGCAACAATCTGAAGGACATCTACGTGAACAGCGCCATACCCATCAAGATTAGCAGCGACTCGTTCAGCAAGGCAACCCAGAAAGAGTGCATCGTACATGTGAAGAAAGGGTCGGCAACCAACTACAACCTCGACAAGCAGTGGAGCAAGTTCCTCAACATCATAAACATGGAGCAATAGAAGCTTGCCGCACATAACAAAAACCAGGCGTGCCAAAACAACAAGGCACGCCTGATTTTTATATTATGACTTTATTCTTGGCAAGTGAAGGAACGCCAGCTTTCCATTATCTCACCAAATCGAATCCCAAGCGGACTCCATCATAGTTTTTCGACAATTCGCTCAAAACAGCCAATGTGGTATTGCCACTGGCAGCACCCACCATTTGAATGACGGACAGCAATTTCTGAGATTCAAACAACAGGCTCACTCCCTTGGTGTTCAGGTTGACATACCCATTCAGCGACAGCAAGACAGCATTCAAAGCTATTTTGCCCGTTTCCGGGTCAAGTTGGTAATTGCCACCGATGCTCTTGCCAGCAACCTTTGCCGTGAACGTCTTGTTCTCATTAAAAGTAAAAGTGGTATTGGAACTATTGATGCCCATTGAGGTATATTGCTGTTGCAACTGTGCTTTCACCTTCTGTGCAGCTACTTCGCCACCAGCCTGAGCCAGCACACTCTGGCTGGTGAAAGCACATCCAGGTGAAGAGTATCTCCATGTACCAACCAATGCAGCCTCAGTCACCTTGTTGATTCCCAACACACTACCCAAGATGTTGCCCAAAGCACTTGAGCCATCTATACCACCAAGCAATCCGCCTGTAGAGTTAGCTCCACCACATCCTGTCAACAAGACGATGGCAACAATAGCAATAAAAGATTTTTTCATTTCTAATTATTTAATGTAATATAAAACATGTCATCCAAAACAGGATGACAAATCCGTTTTGTGAAACACTATCGTGCGGCAAAAATAACAAAAAGAAACAAAAAAGTTGTACATCAACACAAAAAAAACGGGAAAAAGACAAAAAGCCCTCATTCAGTCTGTGATTTTGGCCAATTCACCAAGAACAATTTGGAAGTAGCCCTTGTAAAAGCCGTGTATAGCCAGTGAATGTAATCGGGTGTGACCATGTCATCAGTCATATATCCTTGATCTACATATACATGTTGCCACTGACCACCCTGCGCCTTATGGCACGTGACAGCATAGGCATATTTCACCTGCATGGCATTATAGAAGATGTCCTCCCTCACCTTTTTCAGTCTTTCCGCCTTGGTGGGCACATCATCATAGTCGTCCATCACCCCCTGAAAAAGAGCCTCGCTCTGTTCGCGAGTCAGCGAAGGCGACTCCGACAAAAGAGAATCCAGCACCACAGTTGCCTCCAATTCAAAATCGTCATAATCAGGGAAAGCCATGGTGACGTCGGCAAAGCGAAGGCCATAGAACGACTGGAAATTGCGCACCCTGAGCACCCTTGCCCTGTCTCCATTGGCGATGAATTCAAGAGGCGTTTTCTCCTTTTCCGCCCAGAAGTAATTGTTGCGCACCACTATGAGCATGTCGCCGCCACACAGTTCTTCCTCCCTTCCAAGCACACTTCCCCTAATGCCTTTGTTGTAAATGTTAGCCCTCTTGTTTGAGCGTGTCACCACGATTGTCTCATCCATTCCCACCTTGCTGTAGCTGCTATCGAGCGATTCTATCAGTTCGTCTCCCGGCATCATGCAGATATCGGCAAACCCATAAAAGCGCACCACAGGCAAATCGACAGCACGGTCGTGTGCAATCATGTTTCTTAAGACAGTGGCATTATGGAGTATTCCCGACCTTCTCCCTTGCCGGAACACCTCGTTGAGGTTGCAATGGCACACTTTCAATCCATACCCCTCAAGGAACTCCGGCATCAATGCGGGCGACTCCTCCTCGCCCACAGGTGGCAGCTGCGCCTTGTCGCCAATGAGCATCAACCTGCAATTATTGCCTTGATAGACAAACTTCACCAAGTCGTCGAGCAGGTGTCCGCTGCCGAAATTGTTCTCCCCTAACCCAAGATTTGAAATCATTGAAGCCTCATCGACCATAAACAACATGTCATGATACAAGTTGGCATTCAGGCAGAATCCCGTCATCTCGCCAGTAAAAGCCTGCTGTCTGTAGATTTTGCGATGTATGGTGAAGGCATTGTGTCCACTATTGACAGCAAAGACCTTGGCAGCACGCCCGGTGGGAGCCATGAGCATGACCTTCTGTCCCAAAGCCACAAGAACGCGCACGATGGCACCTGCCAGAGTTGTCTTGCCTGTGCCAGCCGACCCACACATCACCATGGCAGCATTCACGCTTCTGTCGGTCATAAAACGGCAGAATTGCATTATAGCTTCATTCTGGTCATCATTAGGCTCAAACCCCAAAGACTGTCGGATTTGAAGAGACAATTCGTCTTCTATCATGATTAGGCATTCATTGTTATGCAGGAGTTCAAAAAAAACAGGTACTGACAGAATATATAGGTTCAGACGAGATTGTCTTCCAATTTTCTCCTGTATTTGGGAGATTCCCCATATTTGTTTCGCTCTCTCTGGCTATCCTTGCATGCCAGCACTGCCATATAGGCAGCCAGCCCCAAATAAGACAAAAGAAACAGCCATCCCAACCATCCCAAGGGTGGGAAAAAAGTGTCAAGTTCTATAGCGAAAACTTTATATACAGATATAAATGCAGCAAAACATAAGGTCTTAAGAATTGGCAGCCATGCTTTTCTCCCTATGTCGTGAAGTCTTCGAGCCTGAGCAGTGAATATCAATATCATGAAGAGATATACAGGCATGGTAAAAGCCGTGAAACGATAGGGGAAAAGCTGATGGGGAGTCAAGGTGGTCTGCAATTCCTCAAATCGCTGGTACATGTAGTCCATCCATGCCAAGAAGCCAAAAAATGCGACAAGGCAACAGATAATGCTGAAAAGGAAGAACCACCAATAGTCCGACCGTCTCATTCTTTCCGAAAAGACAAAGACATTAGAAGCCCCAAGCAAAGCCCCCTCTATGAAAGTGGTCTTGTCTGTAGGTTTCCGCTTGCGTCTGCGTTTCGGCTTTGGCAACGGCTTTCTCTTAATATAGTAATCAGAGCGAACCATGGTTATCCTCTCTGCGTGCAAAGATACACCAAGCCGAGCAAAATTCAAAATTAAAATGCAGTTTTTATCATATCAGACAAACAGTCCGTTCGCATTATGTCACCATCCATCTGGCAGCATATATATCCTGTCATTTTCACCTCGTAGGTTTGAAGAGCCAAAAAAGGGAGTGCCCTCCCTTTTAGACACTCCCCTTTTTATAGATAAAGCTTGGTTTACATTTAGTCCCAGATGCCACGGTTTGCGCGGTTAACTTGTCCGCTATAGTCAGCCTCGGGGTCGATGACGATGCCGTTTCCTTCGTCGCCACCGGAGAAGGTATCAATCATGACACCATTTTTCAAGACCATTCTCATCACCTTGATGGAAGGGCAGGAATATTTCATTTGCTTTTTCATAATTATAGTCCTTTTATAGGTTATTGTTATTTAACCACCACTTTACGTCCGTTCTGGATATAGACACCCTTCTGCTTGGGCTCATTGATCTTCACGCCCTGTAGGTTGTAGGTACTCTCAGCAGCTTTGCTTACTCCATCCACCTCTACGATACCGGTAGCCTCCTCGCCGTCGAAGTTGAGGTTGAACTGTACTGCGGAAGGATCGATGTCATTCTTATAGAAATTGAAGAAGACACGGAAAGTGTGCAGGTTGACAGGCTGTGTGGAGTATCTCAACTTGTTGTCAGCACCGAGGTAGTATGCATATACATCATCCTTGGCAGGGTCAGCAACAATAGTGCTGTAGTTACCCACTGCAAAGAAGTGGTAGCCGCTTGCATAGAGTATGGGTCCTTCATAATCAGAATAGTCAATGGTAACATCATTGAACACAGGATTGACGATGTTTTCACCCTGCTCATCCCACTTGAAGATATAGACCAAATCAGGAGAAATTTCATCAGTAGCTGTGAACGTCATATCGACATGTGTCCCCGTCACGATTGCGCTGGAAAGTTTCTTTATGGTAGCCCCTGCGAGAGGTGAGTTGGCAATTTGCTCATCTGTGAGGTTGAATGGCAGACAGAGAGAGTTCCAGTTGCCGTCCTTGTAGAACACACGGTCTTTGAGCATTACATTGACAAGATTGCCATAGTTAGCTTGTATCAGGTCGGTGTTCTTTGAGCCAGCTGGCTGCGCGAGGTCATCGTCAAGCAGTTCCAGCATGAATGATGTGTTGAAGAGCACGATGTTACTCCACTCTGTTGGCTGATTGTCGCATACGCCCTGTACTTGCAATTCGTATTCGGTGCCAGGCTCAAGTCCTGTCAACTCGGCGGTAGTCTCATCGGTTGCGATGGTCTGCCACTCAGAAACATCAGTTGGTTCACCCAAAAGTGCGAAGTTATCAACATTCAGGCGGAACATGTCTGTGCAGTCGAAGTGACGGATGGCAATATATCCTTTCTGCCCTGCATACTCGCTCAGGTCGGCAGTATATTCAGTGAAGATTTCAGCAGCTGTAGTTTCCGGTACCAGAACAGTGGTGAAGTCAGCGACTTCTTTGCCTGTGGTAGAGAGGTAGATAGCGAAATTCTCTTGAGCCCATGATGGGTCTTGTCCACGGAGCCATACGCTCAATGTGCCTTGCAAGTCGAGCTGTGGTGAGATCAGCCAGTTGTCGGGTGTGAGTGCTCCAAGTCCACTAACATAACTTGCAGAAGTTGCACAGGCATTATCAAAGACTGTTGGGTTACCAAGATTATCAAGCCCAGTTTGTCCATTAGCGGAAGGATTATAAGAGATCCAGTTATATCCATCTCCATCATTGTCGATGATAGTCCATGTATCAGGAATACCCGTTTCGAAGCCCTCGAAGAAGAACTGTTCTATACCTCCCGGCTTTCTGTAGCGTACATTGTAGCTTTCACTATTACCCTTCCAAGTGACAGTGGCGGTGGTAGCACTTGGCTCTACAGCCACATCGAATGGCACGGGACAAGCTTCCAATGTGGTGAAACTGCCAGAAACCCACTTGCTGTCAGCTTCTTCACATACGCCCTGAATCTGGAATTCGTATTTAGTCTCAGGAGAGAGACCTGTGATTTCTACGGATTCGTCGTTGGTGTTGATAGTTGTCCATTCTGGCGAAACACCTGGGAGGTTGATTGAGATGTCATCTACAAAGAGTATATCCTTATCATAATCCTGATGACGCAGGGCGATGTATCCTGTCTTTCCCTTCAAGCTGCTCAGGTCAATAGTCACCTGTTTCCATTCATTTGTGGCATCTCCTACCTCAGCAAACATCTCGAATGAGGAAATTTGGTTGTCTGTAGTGGAAACATAAACATCAATGTGCTCATGGAAGGCTCCATCGTCATACACCCAGAATGACAACGTTCCATCGAGCGTGGTCTGTGGTGAGATGAGCCAGTTATCGACATGTTGAGCACCTTGCCCCCAAACATAACTTCTTGTCAGTAATACATATTCTCCACTATGAGCGGATAACGTCACATCTCCTATAAAAAAGTTGCTTGCCTTGACTACATGCCAGTCGGTGTCGGATGTACCTTCACCATTGCGTATGGCAGTCCATCCGCAGAGATTGCCTTCCTCAAAGTCGAAGCTGAAAGATGGAACCTCTCTATACTGCACGTTGTAGTAGTCGCTATAACCTGTCCATGCGATGGTAGCAGAAGTTGAATTCGGCTCAACAACAACATCTTCAGGCGCAAAACAAGCAACTGTTGTGGTGAATTGGAGAACCTCAGTCCTCTTTTGCTCGTCACATGTTGGAGCTATCATAACCAAATAGGTGGTTTCTGGCTCCAATCCTGTGAGGGTGAATGGGTTTTCATTTGCCACAACTTCAGTTGCCTCTTTATCATCTTTAGCCATATAAAGCACCTTCCAAGAAGTGGAAGTGCCTCTCTCTGTCCAGCTCAGTGTTGCGGTATGGGCTGTGACATCTGATACAGCAAAGTCAACAGGCTTCAGACAGTCGGTATCCACGTTAGCATCATATTCAAATGTGACCTTTGGCGAGAAACCCATATTGGCATTATTGTTAATGGCTTCCAGGCTTGAGTAAGAATAGCCCAAGACGGAGCCTCCTTCAGCATTAACGCCATTCCAAACCACAGAATTATAAGTTCCTGTTTCAATCTCGCTGAAATCCACCAAGAGGTTGCCGCCACCATACTGGTATGGAGTGTCAAAATCCACCACCATTACACCATTATTGACAGAAAGGGAGCCATTGAAGACCTCTGTCAAGCCATCCTCTTTGAAAGCATAGGATTCATCTGAGGCAAAAGACTCTACTGCCGGCTCTGAAAGAGAAATCTTAAATTTGGCGTTTCCCCAATTAACAGTAGAATTAGCGGAGTAGAATGTCATCTTGGTGATGTAGCTGTTGCTTGCATCTACCAAATCCTTTGCAGGGATGATAAACTGACTTCTTGTATAAGCGTCAGCATAATAGCCATAAACAGGAACGAAACTACTTGTTGCCTCCCCATCATTGACTGTAATCTCGTCAGCTCTCGCACCCACCGCTATCAGCAACAGGGAGAGCAACAGAAAAGATAGTCGAGTTTTTTTCATAAACGTAGATTTTAAGAATGAATAATAAATAAGTATTTTTCTGAATGTTTTTTATAATTCGGGGTTAGAATGTGATAGATTTGAAAATATTCTGCAAAAATAGCAATAAAAAATCAATTGTCAAAAAACAAACAAAATCAATTTAAAATAATTTTTATCATCGAAAGCAAATTCATTCCATCACCACCCTTCTGGCAGCACAATGTTTTCCACGCCATGCGCCTCCTTGAACAATGGCGATATCTCGGAATCCGTAAAACCAGCAATGCCACAGCCTATTCGAGTAACCAAGAAAGTCAGATTGTCGTGCTCCTTGGCAAACTGTATGAACTCATCCACGTAAGGACGGATGGTTTCGACACCACCCTGCATGGTGGGGATGGCATAGCTCTGCCCCTGCAGCCCCACTCCCTGCCCCAAGACAGCACCAAACTTGCGATAGGCGACATAAGCCGCGCCACCGCCATGCATACCTTTCAAATTGCTGCCAAAAACGAAGATTTCGTTTGGCTGGAGTTGCGTAATGAACTCCGGTGTTGTTCTTTTCTTCTTTTCCATAACTTTCCTTTCGAAAAAGTCGAATGCTCTCCTACGAGGTAGTGCCTGTGTCGATGGCATGACAGATTCTTGTTCTCTTGGTGTAATACCATAATAATAAGATGTAGTATCTTCCATAACCACCGGCATGTCCAAGTCCATGTCGAAGTTCTTTTTGAAATAGGGCGCAATGAAGCGCTCCATCAGCTGCTTGAACTTCTGCGAGATGGCAGAAGGAGTAACACCCATCTGAGCCGATATTTCCTTAGCCTTGAATCCCTTTAGAAGCAACATGTCAATAATCAACCGTTCGTTTCTGGTCAACGGGGCATGGTCGCATATATCCTCAACCACACGATTGAATTGCAGCCGAAGGTCGCTTGTCATGTCAAATGATTGCAAATAGTCTTCAAATGTGATGCTGCCGTACTCCTTTCGATACCATTTCAGAGCATCAAGCACCACATAGCGGAACCCGTTGATGAGCCATGTTTTCAGACTTACGCTCTCCGAATGGTCTTCAAGAGGCTTCCAGTCATGCTCCATGAGATAAATGGCATATTGGTGTGCCAGCGACATGAAGTCGAGGTTTTCCTTTTCTCTCAACTGATACCGCTTGTCAAAAATATTATAGCCTATCAAACAATATCCGTAAAAAAACTCACGGATTATGTCGCTGTCACCATTGCGAAACCCGGAAATGATTGCTTCGTCTGGCAATAATTGATAATACATATTCAAATATTTTCCACAAAATTACAAAAAAATCGACACTGCACTTAATTTTTCTTCGAATTTTTCTTCAAAGAGTAAAAGACGTCTTAAAAATGATTATTCACAAATAAAAACTTGCAATTATGAAAAAGAGCAATGAAGAAAAAACAAAGCGTGTTTTCAATTTGATTATTGTAGATGAGAGCGGTTCGATGTCCATCATCCACAGACAGGCATTCAGTGGCATGAACGAAACCCTTCAGACCATCCGCATGATGCAGGAGAAATACCCAGACCAGGAGCAACGTGTCACTCTTGTCACTTTCGACACAAGCCATACCAAATGGCATTTCAACAACACGTTAGCCTCAAAAACCAAAGACCTCGCATGGAAAGACTACAATCCCAGTGGCGGCACGCCGTTGTATGATGCCATAGGAAATGCCGTCTCGAAAACGAATGCTCATGTATCAGAAGACGACAACGTACTTGTCACCATCATCACCGATGGCGAGGAGAACAGCAGCCGTGAGTGGACTTTGAGCATGATTCGCACGATGATAGAGAAGTTGAAGAATCAAAACTGGACCTTTACCCTCATCGGCACCGACAACCTTGACGTGGAGACCATGGCACACAACTTTGCCATCGACGAGCACTTGTCTTTCCATCAAGACGTAGAAGAAACAGAAAGGATGTTTGCCCAAGAACGCAAAAGCCGCCAAAACTACAATTGCTGCTTGGCAGAAAACAGGCCAATGAGCAAAGGCTCCTTCTTCAAGAACAAAGAGGAATAAAGCATTCCTGCAAGGCATTCAGATTCGATTTATCTTTATACTCCGTGCAAGTGTGTGATTTGCACGGAGTTTTTCTGCAAGGCAAAACTTTGACAAAATCTTGACAAACACTAAGAATGGCATGATTTTTGAATGTACGGAGCAGGTCACCATGGCAAATTAAAAGCCGAAGACCTGCAATATCAACATAAGAATATACAAAAGAATCAATGACAATAAACAAGAAAGAGCTTAATTTTGCCGTGCTGTTTGATGCCGACAATGTGCCGGCATCACACGTGCAGGAAATGCTCAACGAGATAGCAAAATACGGAGTGCCAACAATAAAGCGCATCTACGGCGACTGGACAAAACCCAACCTTGCAAGTTGGAAGGCAGTGTTGCTTGAGAATGCCATCACCCCCATCCAGCAATATGGATATACCACAGGCAAGAACGCCACCGACTCGGCAATGATAATCGACGCAATGGACATTCTTCACAGCAACAAGGTGGATGGCTTCTGCATCGTTTCAAGCGACAGCGACTTCACACGCCTTGCCACACGCCTGCGCGAGTCAAGCAAGATGGTCATCGGCATGGGTGAGAAGAAGACACCACGCCCATTCATCGTTTCGTGCGACAAGTTCATCTACATCGAGAACCTTGGCAACGACGACGAGGAGAACCAAGAGGAGCCGCAAGACGAGTCAGCACCCCAAGCCACCACCAATGACGGGATAAAGAAAGCCACACAGCCAAAGGAAAGGATAACCTATGCCATAATAAAACTGCTGCGCCAAACCATCGACGACCTGGCAGATGACAATGACTGGGTGTCGTTAGCAGAGGTGGGCAGTCTGCTTTTGAAGAAGCGTCCCGACTTCGACCCTCGCAACTACGGATTCCAGAAGCTCACCCCTCTAATCGAGTCTTGTCCCAAATATTTTGAAATAGAGAAAAGGAAGGCAGAGAACAGCCACGTGATGCATGTGTTCGTCAGACTGAAACGCGGACATTGACAATGCAGGCAATGAGCATCAGCCATGCCACAGCACCAGACAGCTATCTTGTCTCTATGAACCCATCCATTATCGCTGTTGGTGCGGCATTGCTGTCGAAAGCACCCAACTTATATCCGCCGGGCAGGCATTGCGGTTCCCAGTAGAACACACCACGGCAATGCCCGTCGGTCATGCTTCTCGCCTCACGAATGACGCGAGCCAATTGGCGCTTGCCCCTCTCCATCACCTCGGGATGCTTCTCGTCCACCTCATAGCCAGTCTCCACAATCATCACATCGCAACCATATTTCTCGCTGACATACTTGATGTTGGCTATGCAGTCGGATATGATGTCGTCATCCTTCAAGTCGGGATTGTCCTGCTTTGCCCAGTATGGATATAGCGACATGCCCACCATGTCGAACTTCCCACCATATTTTAGTATAGTGTCCAGATTATGGTCATAGATGTCCCTGCGATGCCCTCTGTCCAGATGTACGATGACAACAGCATTGGGGAACACCTCCTTCACCGCATCATATCCGGCGCGTATGAAGCCAGCATAATGCTCAGGCTCCGTCTTGATATGTCCCATGGAATGGGTGATGGTGGTATTGCCTTTCTCATCCTTCACCTCCCATCCCTGCTCGTTGGTCTTCACGCTCCAGAGCATTCCGTTGGTGGTCTCGTTGCCCACCTGCACCCAACGAGGTTCGATGCCGTTATCCTTCAGCAGCGACAGCACCTCTATGGTGTGTTGTCGCAAATCTTGCTTCATCTGTTCATAGTCATGTCCGAGCCACGCTTTCGGAATGGGTTGCTTGGCAGGGTCAGCCCACCAGTCGCTATAATGGAAATTCACCATCAGGTCCATGCCCAATGCCTTCACCCGCCTTGCCATCGCAAGGAGTTCGTTCTTGTCGCATGAGCCACCCCGCGGGTTCACCCACACGCGCATTCTTATAGCCCCTATCTGGTAGTCGTTCTTCAACAATTCCAGGCATTCCCGCTCCCGTCCCTGGCGGTCGTGGAACACCACTCCCTGACGTTCCTGATTTGTCAAGAAGCCCACATCGGCACCTTTCACGAAATCTTTTTCCTTGATTTGTGCTGTTGCCAGCATCGGCACCATCATCAGTGCCAAGATGATAAGTTTTGTTCTCATAAGTAGTTTTTCTCAATTAACAAACTGTATTTTCCCTTTTTCTTTCAAGCACCATGTCGGCGAGCACCACAGGAATCTCGGGCTCGCTCCTTTTAGCATCCTTCGGTCTCCATGCCACGATGAACCGCACCGATGCAGAGCGTACCACATACCCCTTCTCCTCCCAGTAGGATATCGTGGCCTTCATCCTTGCCGACACTTGCGCCACAGGTTTGTTCGTCTTCACGTCATAAAACACATCCCCCTTATACAAGAGGGCGTCGCCACTCCTGAGCGCCAACACCTCGTTTTTTAGATTTCTGGCATATTCCAAGAACACATCCTTGTGGGAGAGTTGCAGGACTATCTCATCGGGCATATCATATTGCCTTTGGCAGACCACGTAATTATCGACTGGCATATGCAGGAAGCAATCACCATTAACATGTATGAACAGTCTCTTCTTTGCCCTCGTCATCCCCACATAGAATTTTCGCAATACTTCATCATCCCTATTGCGGTTGTCGGAAATCAGCATGTAAACATCGTCGAACTCATGTCCTTTCGCCTTGTGGATGGTTGACACCACGACATCCTCTCCATCCACCTCACAGAAATCCTCCACTGAAGATTCAAAGACAAATTCCCAGAAGTCAGTTCGATACTTGCATTTGTTGGTCTGTTCAAACACCTCCAAGCAACGTTTCACATACGAAAGGCACGTGCTTCTCTCGTAGCAGTTGAAAGTAGCCTGCTTAGCTTCTTCCCACGATTCGTCGGTTATCAACGGAGTGTCCGACCTCTTGTCTATCTGCTTCAGGAAATATCTTATCTCTGCGAGATTGCAGAAAGGGAAGCCATCCAAAGAATGAATCAACTTGCTGTTGACTCCATTTTTCCGCAGTAGAGCCATGACAATGGCAGCCTCCTCGTTTGTCTGAGTGAGCACACACGACGAGACCCCTCTCCTATTGGCAATCAAATCATCCACAATAGGATGATACAAATATTGCGAGTGATGCCTTGTCAAGCCAACCCATCCTTTCTCCTTGCTCATTGAAATGATAGGAGTGGACTTCATCCTTTGTCTGATGTTCTTTACGAAAGCATTGGCAAAATCCACCACTTGGACAGTGCTGCGATAATTCTCAGTCATCTCTATGACATGACCGCCATTCTGTGCCAGTTGCAGCATATAGCATGAGTTGGAACCACGAAATCCGAAGATGTTCTGGTCATCGTCGCCCACGGCGATCACCCTCATTTCCTCATTCTTCTCCATAAGAGCTTTTACGAGATCATGCTCCTCTACCCCCATGTCCTGCGCCTCGTCAATCACCAATACCGTCTTGCCTATCTTATTGGGCTCCACCTCTCCCAACATTATCATTTCCGCCGCCTTGGCAACGACATCATCCGATTCCTCCAGGTTCCCGATTCTGCCCAAGAGGTCAAAGCAATAGGAATGAAAGGTCTTTATTTCCACGAAATGAGCAGCATTGCCTATCATTTTCATCAGCCTCTGCTTGAACTCGGTGGCAGCTGCCCTCGAGAATGTAAGCATCAACAACTGCTCATGCTTCACGTCCTCAAGCAGCAACAGCGAAGCCAACTTATGCACCAAGACTTTTGTCTTGCCACTACCAGGACCTGCCGCCACAACAATGCATCGCGTTTCCTTGTCGGAGATTATTTCCATCTGTCGCATTGACAACTGCCCAAACAGTTGCTCATACTTCCCAGGAGTAACGTTGCGTTGTATCTCCGTCAGCCTTTCACCCTTGAAATACTTTGCCACAAACTTCTTGTAATCCATCTGGAAGTAATCCTGCACATATTGCAATGCTGCTTGATAGTCGCGCACCATGAGGTTGGCATATTCACCCACTATATGCACCTGTTGGATTTTCTGCTTGTAGAATTCGTCAAGCATCCTGTAGTCATCGCGTTTATATCTCGCTTTGTTGTCCTTCAGGCGTCGGATGTCCATTCCGTTATAAAGCACGAGGAATCCACCCTCAAGTTTCATCGCCCTTATCATCGACATGTAGAGAAGCGCCTCCTCCACCTCATCCAATTGCACATCCTCCAAGTTGATGAAAAGCGAGCGTTGTCCAGTCTTCACCCTTTTCAGCAGTTCGACGATGGAGAATTGCACGGGCTTGTAATTGGTGTCTTTGTCTGTATTATCATCCACTTGCTTGTAGAGCCATTCCAATGCGATCTTGCAAATTTCCATTCGCCTATGATATCTGCTTTGAGTGGTGTTCCTGTCAGTCATACTCACCAATTCCACATTGTGTGCCGAATCCTCTTTTTTGCGTACATACCCTTTTATGGTAAGGAAATACAGCAAAGTGCGAATGTCTTTCTCTTTCGAGAACGACATGCCATCTTTCACAGCGTCATCATTTAGTTGCTTGCATGAGGTGCGCAACACGCCATCACGTACTCGTCTGAGTATGTAATCTTCAAGTTTTGCAAAATTTTCAAGAAGGGTCTTCACTTTGTGTTCCGATGTTCCAGGGTCGTTCAGAAAAGCCGTAATATCCTTGGTGTCAGCCAATATGCCCTCTTGTCTCATCCGCTCCACAACAGACACCACCTCAGCCTTGCTCATTGCAAGAATGTCGGCAAGATAATCCACCCTTGACTCAGCGTCAGCATCGAGTGCCTTTGCCTTGCTCTTCTGTGATATCAGCGACTTTATGATCCTCACAGCATTCGTCTCATCATCAGAGCCAAACAGAGCCGACTGCATGATTTTCTGTCGTGCCTCATCCACGTTATTCACCGTGATGCCTGTGGCATAAACGTGAGGCACGTTGTTTCCCCGCTCAAGGTATCCACCTTGCTCCAAAGCAGAGAGTGCCGTTCTCACGCGTGTTTCCAGATCCACCACTTGGTCATCCCATCCTGCCTGTCTTGCTATTTCGAGAGCCGAACAGCATACCCTCATCCGCTGACGAGTGAGTTCTTTCACAGCCTGCCAAACTTGTTGTATCTCGCTAATGCTGAGTTTGGTCTGGTTCAACAGGATGAAATGCTTGTCGAGGTCATTGTCACTATATAGCACATAACATTTAGCCTCAAGTTGCGGGTCACGCCCTGCCCTTCCAGCCTCTTGCACATAGTTCTCCAAGGAATCGGATATGTCGTAGTGAACAACAAGTCCCACATCTTTTTTGTCCACACCCATGCCAAATGCCGATGTAGCCACTATGATGCGCACCTTGTCTGACATGAAAGCGTCTTGGTTGATTATTTTGTCATCACGGTCCATCTTGCCGTTGAAGGGCAATGCCTTGAAACCATCACGCGTCAGTTTTTCCGACAGTTCCCGTGTTTTTCTTGTCCTCGACACATATACGATTGTGGGGCATGGGTTTTCTGCCACCAAAGACCTTAGCTTCATATATTTGTCCTCGTCGGTGTCGGAATGAATCACCCTATATCTCAAGTTGGTCCTGGTGGCTTTTGAAGCAAAAAGCTGCAAGTCAATATTTAGCGTAATTTTGAAATAGTCGCATATGTCCTGAATTACTTTCTGCTTGGCAGTAGCCGTAAAGCACGAAACGGGGATAAACGCCTGTCTTTTCTTTTTCTGATATTCTCTGATAAAATTCCCGATATAGAGGTAGTCAACCCTGAAGTCTTGTCCCCAAGATGAAAAGCAGTGGGCTTCATCGACCACGAATCTCACCACATGCCTTGCCATCAATATTCTTTCTATGGTTTTAGAGCGCAACATTTCCGGTGAGATATAAAGCAACGAAGCCTCCCCATCTCTCACCCTCTGTATCGACAATGCTCTTGTTATGGGGTCAAGCAGTCCATTGATTGTAACGGCATCCGTGATGCCACGGTCGGCGAGATTGTCCACCTGGTCTTTCATCAGCGACTGCAAGGGCGATATGACCACCGTGAGTCCATGCACCGCCCGTCCTTCCATCAATGCAGGCAGTTGGAAGGTGAGCGACTTTCCTCCACCAGTGGGGAAAATCGCCAACAGCGACAAGCCGTCGGCAGCAGCCTGTGCCGCTCTCTCTTGAAGCGGTTCCCCCTCGTATGTTCGGAATTGGTCGTAACCAAAAAATGTTTTCAGTTGGTGACGTATGTCTAAAAATTCGTTGCAATAGTCGCATCCCATCTCACAATGCGTGTCGCGCAACGACTTCACAACTTGTTCCACCTCGGGATAATTGCGAAGCACCCAACCAGGTGTAACAGAGCGTACGTCTGAAGTATCGACAAGAGCCAAAGCGTAAGCCAGTTCACAAGGATATTGCAGGATGAGCATTTCAAAATCTGCATGTTGGCAACATTTTCCTTTGTATGTCTTTCTTATCTCGTCCGCCAATCCCTCTTCTATTTCCTCTGCTCCAACAAGCTTCAAGAAACCCTCAAACTCCTTTTGTCCTTTCAGAAGAGTTGCAAAAATTCTTTGTTTTTCCTCGGTTAGAGAATGCCATTGGCTTATCTCGTCCATCAACAGGTCGTAGGCTTTCTCGCAGTCGTTCACCGGGTTGTTCATTTGTTCGCTTACCAACTTGTCATCCTTCAGAAGCTTGTGATAAGGACGTTCTGGAAAAAGCAGAGGTGAAACGTAAAGCGTATCGACGAAAAACCATCGTGGAGTGCTATCATCGAAAAGATATCTCACATCATGATGGATGATATTGTGCCCACATACGAAATCAACATTTTCCAAGAATTCGAGCAAGCCTTCCTTGGAAGATTGGTGAAAGACAGAACCATCATGGCGCACCACCCCAATATCGTGGATCCTGTGGTCGGAAATGCCAACCTCGACATCCACGACAGCCAATTTGGCGATAGGTGAGGTATTGCGCTCCTGTGCCATGTGCTGTACTTATTGCATGACGGTCATCATGCTGACCGAAAGGACAGTAGTTTAATTATTCAACTGCGAAGATAGTGTTTTTTTTCGGATTAAATAGCATAACTGCATATTTTTCCACTTCACATGGCAATGCAATACAATCATGCGCCTACCTTTTCCGGCGTGGCATGACACGTTCTTCGATGTTCTGGAATATGATGAAAAGCACAGGGACGATGAAAAGCAATGAGATGGTGCCTATGAGCATGCCGCCAATGGTGCCCACACCCAAGGAACGGTTGCCGTTGGCACCCACACCAGTGGCAAATGCCAATGGCAACAAACCGAAGACCATCGTCATCGAGGTCATGAGGATTGGGCGCAGTCGCACAGCGGCTGCATCCAAGGCAGCTTCAACAATGGTCATCCCGTGCCTACGACGCTCCGAGGCATATTCAGTAAGCAATATGGCAGTCTTAGCCAACAAGCCAATGAGCATGATAAGACCCGTCTGCATGTATATGTTGTTTTCCAATCCCCACATCTGCGCGAAGATAAATGAGCCACAAAGGCCGAAAGGCACGCTAAGGATGACAGCCAAAGGAATGAACAAGCTCTCATAAAGAGCACACAAGATGAGGTAGATGAAAACTATGCAAAGGACGAAGACCATGGTAGTAGTATTCTCTGCGGAAGCCTCCTCACGTGTCATGCCACCAAACTCATACCCATACCCTTCAGGCAGTTCCTGTGCCGCCACCTCACGAATGGCGGCGATAGCCTGTCCTGTGGAATATCCGTCAGCAGGAGTGCCGTTGACGCTGATGCTTGGGAAGAGGTTGAAGCGCGACAGCGTTTCAGAGCCGTAAATGCGAGTGAGAGTAAGATACTGCCCTATGGGCGACATCTCTCCACTACTCGACTTCACGAAGATGTTGTTGAGCGACTCAGTATCCAACCTGTATTCAGGCGATGCCTGCACCATGACGCGGTAAAGTTTGGTGAAGCGCACGAAGTTGGAGGCATACATTCCACCCACATAGCCACCCAGCACCGACAGCACGTCGCTGGGCGACACCCCATGCCTCTTGCATAGGGCAGCATCCACCTCAATCCTGTATTGAGGATACTTCAAGGAGAAATTGGTGGTGGCACGAGATATCTCCGGACGCTCGTTGAGTGCATGTATCACTTTGTTGGTATAAGCCATCAGGTCGTTGATGGTGCCTCCTTTCTTATCCTGTATGTGCAGTTCGAAGCCATTGATGCGCCCGAACCCAGGTATCATCGCCTGTGTGTTGACCTGTATCTTTGCATTCACGATGTCGGCAGTCCTGCGGTATATCTCCTCCATTATGCTGTCCACGCCATCGCCATTTCCCTTGCGCTCATCCCATTTCTTCAATTTCAGCGTGAAGTTGCCATTCGACGACGACTGGTCGAAGCCAACACTGTTGCCCGTCACCATCGAGTAGGTGCGCAACTGCGGCAAGTCCTTGATACGGTCCTCCACCTGCTGCATGATGGTATTGGTCTGCTGCAATGTGGAACCAGGGGAAGCCTGCACATTCACGAATACAGTTCCCATGTCCTCGCTTGGTACCAGTCCTGTCTTTGTCGATTTCATAAGCCATGCGAGTCCGCCAATGGCAGCCAGCACAAGAATCACTGCCAACCATTTTACGCGGAAAGAAACTGCCACTGCTTTCTTGTACTTGCGCACGACGACCGAGAAGGCAGCATCGAAAGCATCGTGGAAACGGGAAGACAGCGAGCGCTTCTCAGTGTTGTGAGGTGTCATGAACAGTGCGCACAGCGCAGGGGAAAACGTCATTGCGTTCAACAGCGATATGGCGACGGCTATTGCCATGGTGATGCCAAACTGCTTGTAGAACGTGCCTGTGACACCACTGATAAACGAGACGGGCACAAAGACAGCCATAAACACCAAAGTGGTGGTGATAAGCGCCGACGTGATGCCGTGCATGGCTTGAATGGTGGCATCGTAAGCCTTCTGGCACCCTTCGTCAAACTTGGCTTGCACCGCCTCCACCACCACTATGGCGTCATCCACCACGGTGCCTATGACGAGCACGAGAGCGAAGAGAGTCAACATGTTGAGCGAGAAGCCGATGGCATAGATGGCAGCCAAAGTTCCTATGAGCGACACCACGATGGCTATGGTGGGTATGAATGTGGAGCGGAAGCTCTGCAAGAAGATATAGACCACCAGCACCACCAACAGCAGAGCTTCAAGAAGAGTCTTCAGTACGCTGGCAATCGATGCGTCGAGGAAGTCCTTCTTTGACTCTAAGTCTTCTATCACGATGCCGGAAGGCAGTCCTTTCCTGATGTCCTCCACCTCGCTGTCAATCTGCTTTATGATTTCGTTGGCATTCGAGCCACTCACCTGGTTGATGGAAATGTTCACGCCAGGATGGTCGTTGGTCTCACCAATGAAGTCATAGCTTTGCGCTCCCAGTTCCACGCGTGCCACGTCGCCGATGCGCAACACGTCTCCGTTGGGCAACGACCGTATCACCATCTGTTCGTATCCAGCCTCCTCTTCGTATCTGCCACGATATTTCAGCACATATTGGAAAGTATTCTTCGAGTCAGCCCCCAAGGTACCTGTCGCCACCTCCACATTCTGTTCATCCAGCACCCTGTTTATATCGGCAGGAGTCAGTCCGTAGTGAGCCATCTTCTGTGGGTCGAGCCATATTCGCATGGAGTAGTCGGCGCCCATCACGTTCACCTCTCCCACTCCCGGAATTCTGCTGAGCCTTGGTTCGATATTTATTTTCGTGTAATTAGCCAAGAAGGTGCGGTCGAACGAATCATCTGGGCTATACAACGTGATCTGCTTGATGTTCGACGTCTGTCTTTTCCTCACTGTCAGTCCGCTCTTCACCACATCGCTTGGCAGTCGTCCCTGCACGGTGGCGGCACGGTTCTGCACGTTCACCATAGCCATGTCGGGGTCGGTGCCCTGCCTGAAGAACACGCTGATGCTGGCACGCCCCGTATTAGAGGCAGATGACGACATATACATCATCCCCTCCACACCATTGATGGCTTCCTCCAAAGGTACCACGACGCTCTTCTGCACCGTCTCCGCATTGGCTCCCGTATAGTTTGCCATAATGCGGACGGTGGGAGGTGCTATCTCGGGAAACTGCTCCAAAGCCAGGCGGGAAAGTCCGATTATTCCCACCAGCACTATAAGTACGCTGATGACACATGCCAATATGGGCCGGTCTATGAATGTCTTGACGCTCACCTTGCTACCTCACTTTTTTACTTTCACCTCTTCACCTTCTTTCAGCAGTCCGGCACCTTCAGCGATGATGGTTTCCCCTTCGCCAAGTCCATTCTCCACAATATAATCCCTCCCATTGTTCTGTCTGAAGACCTCGATGGGTGTCGCCTTTGTCTTTCCATCGACCACCTTATAGACGAAAATGCGATTCTGCAGCTCATAGGTTGCCTCTTGCGGTATCACTATGCAGTCTCTCTTGTGTGTGGAAAGCAACACGGAAGCCGAACCACCATTGTGCAACAGCCGTTGAGGATTGGGGAATACGGCACGCAATGTCACGGCTCCCGTTGTCTGGTCTATCGTGCCGCTGACGGCATTTATCTTGCCACGCCACTCATACATTGTTCCATTGCCAAGCTTCAACTCCACCTCAGGAGCCTGGTGCATGAAATTCTCCAGCGAGCCATACTTCTGAATCAGGCTGATAGCCTGTGTCTCGGTGATGCTGAAATACGCATACATGTCATGGTCTTCCGCGACGGTGACCAACGGTTCTGCCATGCTGCTGCTCACCAGCGCCCCTACATGAAACGGTATCATTGAAGCCGAACCATTCACAGGGCTCTTGATTACCGTATAGCTGAGGTTGTTGCGTGCATTCGCTTCTTGTGCCTTTGCCAGATTCACGGCAGCCTTCGCTTCATTCAGCACGTTCATGGCAGTCTGCACGGTGTAGTCGCTTACCACCTGTTCAGCCTCCAACTTCTTGCTGCTTTCATACTCCATGAGAGCGGTAGCCAACTTTGCCTCTGCCGTTTTCACGTTGGCTTGTGCCACTTGCAAGGCAGCCTTGTAGGGCACTTGGTCGATGATGAACAGTGTCTGCCCCTTCCTCACCTGCTCTCCCTCGCGGATGCAGATTTGTGTTATTGTGCCTGATACTTGCGGACGAATCTCCACTATCTTGCAACCAGTAAGGCGTGCTGTATATTGCGACACCAATGTCTGGTCGCTGCGTGTCACTGTCATGGTTTTGTATTCCGCCTTGCCATGATGTTCTTTCTTATCTTTTTTTTCAGAACAAGCACACATCGTCAAGGCAATAACCGCCAAAATTCCCAAAGTACGTATTTTCTTCATGCCCATCATTAATTAGCTTGAATGGTAACGTCACCTTTTTGAACACCCATGGTCTGGTAATGCCATTAGTATGAGTCATCAAGTTCAATTCATCATGGTCACCTGCACATTGGCATGGTCAAAACATCAATAGGGTGCAAAACACAATTCTTCATATCTTGGAATGCATGTCTGACGTGCAGGATAGCATTATGGTGACATCTTAACAAAAATTCCGCTTTCTGTCTGCAAATATACTTATTTTTGAAGAAACATAAGTTTTTTGTTGTAGATTTTTGAAGAGATGGCACACGAGGCACGCCACAAAAAGGTTTTTTGATTGGAAGAAAGATGATTTTCTTTGTCTATCTGGTCTCAATTCGAGAATTTTGCGTACATTTGCACAAAACAACGACATTTATATCATGGATGACGAGACAAGAAACGACGAGACAAGAAACGACGAAATAACAGACAATTCACAAGAAAACGGTGATGAGCTGCAACCAGCATCACAAGAACAAGGGGCAGCCGAAGAGCCCACCATCGATGGTGAAGAAAGAGAAGATGGTGATGGCGCCGACGCTGAAATACCCGACGACATGGACGATGAACTGGAAGAAGACGAGCACAGCGACTACAAGCCTGCAAACCGTTTTGACGCATCGGCAGTGCACCATCTCAGTGGCATGTATCAAAACTGGTTCCTCGACTATGCATCGTATGTGATTCTCGAACGCGCCGTTCCAAAGATAGACGATGGTCTGAAACCCGTGCAGCGTCGCATCCTTCACTCGATGAAGCGCATGGACGACGGGCGTTTCAACAAAGTAGCCAACATCGTGGGACACACGATGCAGTTTCACCCCCATGGCGATGCTTCAATAGGCGACGCACTGGTGCAACTGGGTCAGAAAGACCTGCTCATCGACACGCAAGGCAACTGGGGCAACATACTCACTGGCGACCGTGCCGCCGCCCCACGATACATCGAGGCAAAACTGTCGAAATTCGCCTTAGACACCGTTTTCAACCCAAAGACCACGGAATGGCAAATGAGCTACGACGGCCGCAACAAGGAACCGGTGGCACTGCCTGTGAAGTTCCCTCTGCTGCTGGCACAAGGCACCGAGGGCATTGCCGTGGGACTCACGTCGAAGATACTGCCTCACAATTTCTGCGAGTTATGCCAGGCAGCCATCAGTTACCTGAAAGGCGAAGACTTCCAACTATACCCCGACTTCCCCACCGGCGGTTCCATCGACGTCAGCAGATACAACGACGGACAGCGAGGTGGCGGACTTCGTGTAAGGGCAAAGATTGAGAAACTTGACACCAAGACTCTCGTAATACGTGAAATACCTTTCAGCAAGACCACCACGACACTGATAGAGTCGATACTGAAAGCCATCGAGAGGAACAAGATAAAGGTGAAAAAGGTGGATGACAACACCGCCGCCAACGTGGAGATACTGGTTCACCTCGCTCCTGGCGTGTCTTCAGACAAGACCATCGACGCTTTATACGCCTTCACCGACTGCGAGATAAACATCTCGCCCAACTGTTGCGTGATAGTTGACAAGAAGCCGATGTTCCTAACAGTGAGCGACCTGCTCCGCGCCTCCACCGACAACACGAAGGAGCTGCTGCGTAGAGAACTGGAAATACGCAAGGGCGAACTGCTCGAACAGTTGCATTTCGCCTCATTGGAGAAGATCTTTATTGAGGAGCGCATATACAAGGGCAAGCCTTTCGAGAATGCCCCCGACATGGATTCTGCTTGTGCATACGTTGACGAACGGCTGACACCCTTCTACCCACAATTCATTCGCGAGGTGACCAAGGACGACATCCTCCGGCTGATGGAGATAAAGATGCACCGCATCCTGAAATTCAACAAGGACAAGGCAGACGAACTAATAGCACGCATCAAGGAAGAGATAGAGAGAATAGACTATGACCTTGCCCACATCGTGGATTACACAGTGAAATGGTTTGAGTTCATTCTCGAAAAATACGGCAGCGGGCATCCTCGCCTAACGGAAATCAAGAATTTCGATACCATTGTGGCATCCAAGGTGGTGGAAGCCAACCAAAAGCTATACATCAACCGCAACGATGGCTTCATAGGCACCGGACTGAAGAAAGACGAGTTTGTGTGCAACTGTTCCGACATCGACGACATCATCGTGTTCTATCGCGACGGGAAATACAAGGTTGTGAAGGTGGCTGAAAAGATTTTCGTGGGCAAGAACATCCTGCATGTGCAGGTGTTCAAGAAGAACGACCAGCGCACCATCTACAACGTGGTGTATCGCGACGGCAAGCGTGGCAGCTACTTCATCAAGCGCTTCAACGTGACAAGCCTCGCCCGTGACAAGGAATACGACATGACGCAAGGCACGCCAGGCTCGCGGGTGGCATATTTCACTTGCAACCCCAACGGCGAGGCGGAAGTCATCAAGGTGACGCTGGAGCCCAATCCGAAAATAAAGAAAATATTCCTGGAGCGCGACTTCTCGGAGATAATCATCAAGGGACGCGGCAGCAAGGGCAACCTTCTCACCAAATACCCCATCCACCGCATAGCGCTGAAGAGCCACGGACACAGCACCCTTGGCGGAAGAAAGGTGTGGTGGGATCCGGATGTCAACCGCCTGAACTACGACGAGCATGGACAACTGCTTGGAGAGTTCAACGAGGGAGACTCAGTGCTCGTGGTGCTCGAAGGCGGAGAATTCTACATCAGCAACTTCGACACCAACAACCATTATGAGTCGAACATACGATTTGTGGAGAAATGGAAGCCAGAAAAGGTGTGGAGCGCAGTACTCCTCGACGCCGACCAACAGGGCTTCCTATATCTGAAACGCTTCAAGATGGAAGCCACCAAGAAGCACCAGAACTATTTAGGCGACAATCCGGAAAGCAAGGAGATGCTGCTCACCGACCAGCCATACCCACGCATTCAAGTAAACTTCGGAGACACCGATGCAGGACGCGAGCCCCTCGTTGTGGATGTGGAGGAATTCGTGGGTGTGAAAGGTTTCAAGGCTCGCGGCAAGCGCATCACCACGCTCCATGTGGAGTCGGTGGAAGAGTTGGAGCCTACACGCGTCCCAGAACCCGAAGAAGAGGTGGAGGACACCAACCAAGAAGAAGAGGTGGAGAACCTTGACCCTGACAAGGGAAAGACAGAGCAACAGATAATCACCGAACTGACTGGCGAGCAATTCCTATTCGACGACAATGATTTTTAATCTTCAGTCTCCCACCCCATTTTGGCTCTCCCTGCGAGTGATGGCAGTGATGGCGGTCTTCCTGCTACCGCTGTCCTCTCGCGCACAGGAGGATGGCACAAGCAATGATGAGGCTTCCGCAAAATACAAGATTGTGACCAACGCCAAGATGGTGTCGATAGGAACCGCCAACATCCTTGACACCTATCTATCACCCGAAAAATACAACGGGCTGGAGGCAAGGTTCATCTCGCACACCTTGCGTGACGTTCCCGGCAAGAAATGGCAACAGCAGATAATGCACCAAGGCATCATAGCCTCCGCCGACGACCGTTCGGGCAAAGGAAACCTTTTGGAAGGAATATACGACTTGAACTACGCCCTCCAAAAGTCTTTCCGACTCATGAGCAACCGCCTGGAACTCCGTGTTGGCGGCATGGCAGACCTACAGTTGGGAGCCGTTTACAACAGTCGCAACCAGAACAACCCAGTACAGATAAGGATGTCAATGGGAATAGGTCCTGCCGCCTCTGCAAAATACGACTTTCCCTTGTTCCACAAGCCATGGAGCGCACGGTATGAACTGTCGCTGCCCTTGCTGGGCGTGATGTTCAGTCCCAACTACGGTCAGTCTTATTATGAGATATTCTCCCGAGGCAACTACGACCACAATGTGGTGTTCACCACCCCATTCTCAGCCCCCTCACTACGCAACATGTTTACCATAGATGCAACCCTCTGGGGCATGGTGTTGCGCTTGGGATACCTTGGCGACTTCCAGCAAGCCAAGGCAAACGGTCTGAAACAGCACTCCTACAGCCATGCTGTCGTGATAGGAGTGGTAAAAAAACTGAAAATATCCAAACTATGAAACCAATAGTCGCAAAGTGGTTGTGGAGGGTCGTGCCGTGTGTTTGCCTGCTATGCATGACCACGGGATGCATCGACGAAGATGAATACCCCGACAATCCACGTGGAAACATGGAAGCCCTATGGCGCATCATCGACGAGCACTATTGTTTCCTCGACCTCAAGAAGGCGGAGTATGGTCTTGACTGGGACGAGGTTCATGCCCGCTATTCTGTACGTGTGAACGACGGCATGAGCAAGAAGCAATTATTCGAGGTTCTCTGCGACATGTTGTCGGAACTGCGCGACGGTCATGTCAACATCTATAGCTCTTTCGACTTGGGCCGCGAATGGAGCTGGCAGGAAAACTACCCCACCAATGTGAGCGACACCCTTCTGCGACGCTATTTAGGCACCGACTACCACATCAGCAACGGCATGCAGTATCGGGTGCTTGACGACAATATAGGCTATGTGCGATATTCCAGCTTCAACAACGAACTTGGCAGCGGCAACCTCGA
>ONAG01000132.1 GCA_900315745.1 uncultured Prevotellaceae bacterium | reverse complement strand
GGAATGGACGACAGCCAGGCTGACCCAATAACGCTTGACACACGCAATCTGATGGAGAATCATGAGAGAATAGAAGCGGTAGGCATGAAACGTGACACGGAGTTGCTTGCATACTATGCTGCCGCTGACTGTTTTGTGCTTCCAAGTTATAGAGAGGGGTTCCCCAATACAGTGCTCGAGGCTGGAGCCTTGGACCTGCCTTCAATAGTGACCGACATCAATGGCTCACGGGAGATAATCATCGAAGGAGAAAATGGCATCATCATCCCAACTCACGACACCAATGCCCTATACAAAGCCATGAAAGCGATGGTGGACAATCCCCAGCAAAGAAAGGCCATGGCGTCAAAAGCACGAGACTTGGTGAACACGAGATTCGAACAAGGCTATGTGCGACAATGCCTTTTCGACTTCTACGACAAAATAATTAGAGAATTTGAAAGTTCTAAAAAATAAACTTACACTAAATATTTAACGAATTATGTATTTATTCGGAGCAAGTGGACATGCTAAAGTAGTAGCAGAGATCCTCAAACAATTGGGAATTCGTTTGGAAGGCATCATCGACGATGACAAATCCTTGAAAAAATTCATCGAATTGAAAGTGAAACACAGTATCAACAATGATGAGTTGCCGACTCCTGCCATTGTCAGCATAGGGCAGAACGACTCTCGCAAACGAATTGTGGAGAGGCTGCAAAGTCATGGTGTGGAATTTGGGAAAGCCATTCATCCAACAGCCATCATATCCGATGACGTGAAGATGGGTGAAGGCACAGTTGTGATGCCATTGAGTGTTGTGCAACCTGGCACATCCATAGGCAAGCACTGCATTATCAACACAGGTGCTATCATAGAGCACGACTGCAAGATAGAGGACTTTGCCCACATTTCGCCCAACGCAACCCTATGCGGTGGCATCACCGTTGGTGAAGGTAGTTGGATAGGTGCTGGTACCACCATCATCCAAGGAGTGAAGATTGGCAAGTGGTGCGTGATAGGCGCTGGAAGCGTGGTGACGAAGGACATCCCTGATGGCTATGTGGCTTACGGCACTCCATGCCATCGAGTCAGACTCGTCAACAATGCCAAACAGAAAGACTCTGACATAGAGTAATGCCCCCAATTGACACAAGGACATACGTCTCAACATTGCGCGAATTGGTGAAAGAGGGCAACGATGTGAGCCTTCTTATCTCTGGCAGCAGCATGGCTCCTTTTCTCATTCATCATCGCGACACCATTCTTTTCGGCCCAATCCAGCGCCCCTTGCGCAGGGGTGACATGGTGTTCTACCAACGCCCCACAGGGCAGTTCGTAATGCACCGCATCCGTTATATGAGAGCCGAAGGGATGTATCTAATAGGTGACAACCAGACAGAGACCGAAGGACCATTGCCTCCAGAATGTGCTTTCGCCATTGTGAAACAAGTATGCCGGAAAGGGAAATGGATTGGTCCGAGTCATCCCTGGTGGACTTTCTTTTCCACCGTCTGGCTGTGGCTTGTCCCTATAAGGCCATGGATAGTGCGTCTTGCCGCCAAAATCTTACCCACGAATCATGATTGACAACAACGAACAACCGAAAACCACGTCGTTTGAATCACTCGACATGCTCATCTCGCGATGGCGAAATGGCACATTAGGTGAGATTATGGACGATTGGCGGTGGATTTTCACCTACAGCCGCCGATACAAAGGTGCCATTATCTTCTATATCATATTGGGCATCATAAGCACAACGATGGGTTTGGTGTCGAGCATTGCAGGCAAATATCTCATCGACATAATCACCGGCTACCAAGTGACGAAATTGTGGATAATGGTGGTGGTGATGGGTGGCAGTTCTCTATTCGGACTTGTGGTGGGCAACGTGCTTGGCAGGGTGTTGCTAAAACTGCAAATAAAAATCAACAACGACATACAAGGCGACATTTTCGACAAGATAATTGATGCCGACTGGATGTCCATCAACCGCTACAGCAACGGCGACGTGCTCAACCGCTTCACGGGAGATGTTGGAACGGTGAGCAGCAACGCCATCAGTTGGCTTCCCACTATAATCATCTCTATCTACCAGTTCGTAGCCACCCTCGGTGTAATCATGCACTACAACACCGTTATGGCTTTGCTGGCTTTTGCCAGTGCTCCATTCATGCTAATCATGTCGCGGTTCGTGATAAAGAAACAACGCGAGTACAATATCAAGATGCGCGAGATGAGCAGCCAGGTCATGACTTTTGAGGTGGAGACTTTCTACAACATGGACACCATAAAGTCGTTTGGCATCTTAGGACAATATAGCCGCAAGTTGCGCACCTGGCAACAACGCTTCAAGAAAGTGACTCTCGACTACAACTGGTTCAGCATAAAGACCAACGTTTACATGTCTCTCGTTGGCATGGCAGTGCAATTCACCGCCTTTGGCTATTGCCTCTACTTGTTATGGTCACATCAGATAACATACGGCACGATGACTCTCTTCCTTCAACAACGCTCCGCCTTGGCTGGCGCCTTCAGCAGCGTTATTGGCATAATACCAGCCTTTCTGAACAGTTCCGTGTCGGCACATCGTGTGCGCGAACTGGTGGAACTGCCCAAGGAGAAACACATTGAGAAAAGCTCCATCCTCGATGCTTACGCCGACAATGGATTTGAGATATGGATGAGGGATGTGGATTTCGGTTATATAAAAGGTCATAATGTCATCACCAATTCCAATCTTGTGGCTCATCCAGGAGAAATAGTGGCCATAGTCGGCCCGTCGGGCGAGGGAAAGACCACCATCATCCGCATGTTGTTAGGATTGATAAAGCCCGAACGTGGCGAAGCTGTCATCAAGGCACCCTATGGCCCTGAGGTGGAACTCAACATTGAAACCCGCCATCTCTTCGCTTACGTGCCCCAAGGAAATACCATCATCTCTGGCACCATAGCTGAAAACATGAGGATGGCACGCGAAAATGCCACAGATGAAGAGATTGTGGAAGCACTGAAAATAGCATGTGCCTGGGATTTTGTAAGCCTGATGCCCAAAGGTATAGATAGTGACTTGGGCGAACGTGGTCGCGGACTCTCAGAAGGACAGGCTCAACGAATAGCTATTGCGCGTGCCGTGTTGCGTGATGCTCCTGTGATGCTGCTTGATGAAGCAACATCGGCCCTGGATGTCACCACTGAGCGCACGGTATTGAAGAACATTGTAAGACAACGTCCAGACAAAACCTGCATAGTGACAACACACCGACCCACAGTGCTCAACCTATGCCAGCGGGTCTATAGGGTGATGTCAACAAAGATAACAGAACTTTCAGAGGAGGAGTCGAGCCGCATGGCTATGGACTTCTGACAATTAACGACAAATCACTTATCCACTTGTGGCACGCAATTGTTGATGGTAATAGGTATGGTGCTTACAGACATGCTGTCAGCCGATATGTTCATCATCACTGCACAAGCCTTGTCGTGGAAAGGTCTTCTTGCATCGAATATGAAGTTGCCGATGCTGTAATAAATTGATTTACCTTTGAATACCTCCACCGTCTGCATGGTATGTGAATGATGTCCGATGATGATGTCGGCTCCTGCATTCACCAATTGATGCGCCTCCATTACCTGCTGCAGGATCGGTTTCATGGTATTCTCGCCACCCCAATGCAGTGTCACGATGATGACACTTTCGGGATAGGATTCCCGCAACTGCTCCACCCTTTGCAGCAGTTGCGGGAATTCTTCTTGACTGACACATGGTCTCTCGGGCAAGTATGGAAAATTCTCCAGCGACAATCGTTGTGACGACAATACCCATACCTTGCGAGAGCTTTCAGCGAGCAACACAGGCTTTGCAGCCTCTTGCATGTTGGCACCCGCCCCGATGGGTGTCATGCCTGTGTCCAATATGTTGTTAATGGTGGACATCAATCCCTCACGCCCCTGGTCTATGCTGTGGTTGTTTGCCAAATTGAGGTGGGTGATGCCATGGCGGCGCAATGGAGCCAACCATTCCGGCTCACCCCTGAAAATAATCCATTTCTGCACCGGCTTCACCACTTTAGTTGCCGGACATTCAAGATTTGCCACAACACAATCCGAGGATGCGAAGAGAGAATCCACAGAGGGGGAGAAGAGCGAATCCACACCATGTTTCCCTATCATGTCACGCACACCCCTGTCAAGCAACAAATCGCCAACAAACACGACTCTAAGCGTGTCGTCTGCCTCCTTTGAAATAGAAAAGGCAGACGGCACCACAAAGAGCAGCGACAAGACCACGGCCAACAAGCTTTCAGAAAAACGCCCCATCAGGGAAGACTTTATTATCAGCAACCTGTCCCATAGAAGACCGTTTCATTGTCCTCTGGCTTCACCTTAATGGGAACTATTATCTCTTCCATCCATGAGGGTTTTCCTGTGGAGGGGTATTCTTTCAGTTTCTGCTGCCACTCCTCGTCGGTCATCCTTTGTTCATCGACCGGCCTTTTGAACTCGCGATAAGAGAACACTCCGCCTCTCATGAGCCTCAACTGTCCATTCACCTCCACCACGACATATATTTCGTTGGCAGGACCCACCGCCTCGTACAGAATAGACGGTTCGGGATTGTTGTTACCATTTGATGTCAGCACATCAGCCACCACAGGAATAGCCTTGTCGGTGCCCTGCACATCGCTCCATCCCATAAGAGTCTGGTCTGGTTCTTTAATCATTTCAAGAGACAGATATTCGAATGTAGCGCCGATGTACCTAATTTGGTCGTATTCCTCCTCAGTGATTTTTTGTCCTGCGAGTTCCTTTTTGCTAACATTGAGCAAGAACTGTGCTTGCTCACCCACAGCATCGAGAATGTTGGCAATGTTTTCATCCATCAACTGATAGCGCTTGAGCACATTACGAGTGTCGGACACAAGAGCCACGGCTTTCTCCCAGAATGACAGGTTAGGCTCCACATATCCCACCACTTGAGGTGCCGGCAGACTGCCATCTCCACATTCAGCCACCATTGGTTGCTTGGCATATAGAATGGCGTCATGCTTCAATTCCGCCCATGAAGCCAAAGAAGCGTTAAGGTTTTTCTTATCCCATTGTGGTGTCTTCATGAAGTAAGGCA